>JBBRCX010000036.1:0-42788 GCA_038204465.1 Tepidisphaerales bacterium
TGGCGGCGTGAGGGGTCGTATCGGGGTCGCGACAACTCTCGCTTTGCAGAGGAGCGGTTCCACGTCGCGTGGGCGCGACGGCTAAACCGGCGGACGGCGGGTTGTCAAAGCTCGGAACTGTCCCATTGCAGATTCCGGTCCGACTAAAGAATTCGCGCGGGCAGCATCGTGGTGAGGCGCTGTGCCATGATGGCGAAGGCTGCGTCATTCGGATGAATGCCATCCGGCAGATTCCCCTCGTCGTGCGGGGTGAGCTCCGGACCTTCGATCAAATGCAGGTTCGCGTCCGCGGCATGGCTGACCAGGTCGCGAAGCTCCGTGCGGAACTGCTCGAGCGGTGCCCCGCCAAACGGCTGCGTGCTGAACAGCGGCGTGATGAGGTAGAGCGGCGTCATTGGCTGCCTGCTTCGAATGCCGCTGACGACCCCTTCCATGTCGGCGCGAAACTGAGCGGCGGACTTGTTCGCAATCGCATCGTTTGCGCCCATGCTGCACGTGATCAGGTCGGCCGGCACGGATCCGACTAGCGCTCCATCCCCGGCGGTGGCCTGTCGACCGCCATAACCCATGTTGATCAGCGTCCAGTTCTTCGCCTTCGCCAGGAGGCAGGCGAACGTTCCGGTGACGTCGCTCGCCCAGTAACCCTGCGTGATCGAGTCGCCGTAGGCGACGTAGCGGAAGGCCGGGCGGGGGCCAACCGGTGCAAATTCTGCATCGTCGGTGACCTCGAGCCCGAGGAAATCCACCGAGTCGGCATAGGGAAGCAGCAGCTCGAAATCGTGCATCGTGCCGCCCAATGCACCCAGCGGAACGCTCAGCAAGCCGGGCCGCTGCGAAGCATCGAACGCGAACCTCTTGCCGCCGTCAACCAGCACGACGCCCACGCCGTTCTGCTTGTCATGGGTATGCAGCGCGGTGTAATGAAACCGCGCGGCGACCGCGCCGTCTGTTTGAAAGCGAATGCGGGTGCCCGGACTGTCGTGCCCCATGCCGTGCTCGGCATCAATCAGCCGGTCGAAGCGTGCCCGCTCCGGCGAAAGCGTGAGCCGGATGTAATCGGAATACGCGATGTGCGGGTCGTCCGGGCGAAGCGTGAGCGTTGGCATCGTTTCAGCGGGTGATGGGAATCGAGTTTATCCCGCGCTTCCCAGCGGTTTCCTATTCACGCCGTGCCCGCCTACACTACCGGCGAAGCAAGCGTTCGTGAATTGAACCCAGCTGGAGGAATCATGAGAATCGCACGCCTTTTCATCGCCGCCGGTGCCCTCGCACTCAGCGGCGTTCTCTTTGCCCAGCCTCCGGTACAGAAGGAAGTCATCAAGGAGCCCACCGATATGCCCGCGCAAGCATCCGCCGACGGCAAGCCCGTCAGCCCGCTCGACTTCACCGTGAAAGACATTGACGGCAAGGACAAGAAGCTGTCCGACTATCGCGGCAAGGTCGTGATGATGGTCAATGTCGCCAGCCTTTGCGGTTTCACGCCGCAGTATGAAGCGCTGGAGTCGCTCCACAAGAAGTATTCCGAGCAGGGTCTGGTCGTGATCGGTTTTCCCGCCAATAACTTCGGGGCCCAGGAGCCCGGCAGCGATCAGGAGATCAAGCAGTTCTGCAGCACGAAGTACAAGGTGACTTTCCCGATGATGTCCAAGATCAGCGTGAAAGACGCGGACAAGGCGCCGCTCTATAAGTTCCTCACCGAGGAGCCGGCCGCGAAGGAATTCGCCGGGGACATCGGCTGGAACTTCACCAAGTTCCTCGTGGACCGCAACGGGAACGTGATCGCCCGCTTCGCATCGCAGACCAGGCCCGACGATCCCAAGGTGACGCAAGAGGTCGAGAAGGCCCTGGCGGCCAAGCCCGCGCAGTAGCCCGCGCACCTGGCGCAGTGATTCACAACCATGCTCCGAATCGACGGCTCCATCGGCGAGGGGGGCGGGCAGATTCTGCGGTCGGCGCTGTCGCTCTCCATGGTTACCGGCCAGTCGTTCCGCATCGAGCGCATTCGCGCCAATCGCGACAAGCCCGGGCTGCGACCGCAGCACCTCACCGCCGTGAATGCCGCCGCGGAAGTGTGCGGCGCCAAGGTGAGCGGGGCGGCGGTCAACTCCACCGACCTGACCTTTGAGTCGGGCCCGGTGAAGCCGGGCGACTACCATTTCGCCATCGGCACCGCCGGCAGCACGACCCTGGTCTTCCAGACGATTCTGCCCGCGCTGCTTTGCGCGGTGTCCGGATCCAATCTGGTGATCGAAGGCGGCACGCACAACCCCTTCGCGCCGCCGGTCGACTTCCTTGAGCGCGCGTTTCTGCCGCTGATTCGCCGGATGGGTCCCGATGTGTGTATCGAGATCGAGCGCCCGGGCTTCTACCCCAAAGGCGGCGGGCGCTTTCGCGCCGCCATTCATCCGGTCGCGAAGCTGACTCGCCTCGATCTTCCCGAGCGCGGCGCGGTTTTGCGCAAGCTCGCCCGCGCGGTCGTGCTGGGCCTTCCACGACACATCGCCGAGCGCGAGATCTCGACGATCGAGGACCGCACCGGCTGGCCGCACGCATCGCTTGAAGTGCAGGAGCTTCCGCGCCCGCTGAGCCCCGGTAACTTCATCACGATCGAGATCGAAAGCGAGCACGTGACCGAGGTATTCAGCGGCATCGGCGAAAGGGGAGTGCTTGCCGAATCGATCGCGGAGCGGACGGTCGAGTCGGCCCTGCGATACCTTCGCGCGCGGGTGCCGGTGGGGGACTGCCTGGCGGACCAGTTACTGCTTCCGATGGCGCTTGCGGGCGGCGGGTCCTTCAAGACGCTCCCCCTAACGCTGCATTCGCAGACGAACATCCAGGTCATCCAGAGCTTCCTAGACATCGACGTGCTCGCCAAGCCGATCTCCGAACAGGTGGTGATGGTCCACGTGGGCGGCTGATCGCCCAATTTGCCAGCGGAACCGCGCTCGATGGCGAGGGCAAAACCGGCTCATGACACGCTGGCCCGGCCTCGCTAAGATGCTGGCGAAGGAGTTGAAACGTGGCGCTGAGCGAAGAACAGATGCAGCATTATTTCCGTGAAGGGTATGTCGTCGCGCCGGGCCTGTTGCCGCTGGACGTGGTGGACGACGTCGTCGCGGTGGCGAAAGAAAAGATCGTGGCCCACACCCGCTGGCAGCCGACCTGCTTCGAGCACGACAACCCGACGAAAGACGCCGACATCCATCGAATCCTCATCGAGCCGCACGTGGCCGAGGCGGTGGGGCAGTTGCTCGCCAGCGAGCCGCGCGCTTATTTCGGGATGCTCGCGATCGTCCCCCCGCATGGCGGCACGGGCCTCCCTTGGCATCAGGACAACATGTACGACCTGGTCCTCGGCGGAGCGCTCAACTGCTTCATCGCGTTGTGCGACATCTCGCCCGCGAAGGCGATCCTCTGGGTCGCGCCGCGAAGCCATCGCCTGGGCCTGCAGCTATCGAAGGAGAACCAGGGCTCGGCCCCGGGCCATCGCGAGGCGGTGGTCGACCCCCCCAACGGAATTCCCCTGCCGGCGATGAAGGCGGGCGATGCCTGCATCTTCGACCGCAGCACCCTGCACCGCTCGCTGAAGAACGAAACCGACGAGCCGCGTTACGCCTACGCGGCCCAGTATCAATCCGACCACGCCCGCAGGGCCGAGACCGGCGCGAAGGACCCCAAGAAGATGCGCGTGCGCGAGCTGCAAAAGATGATCGCCGCCGCGCCGGTCGCGGCCCGCGCCTGAGCGAGTTCAATGCCGCCTGAAGAGGAAGTTCATGAGCACGACGAGCACGCCCGTTCAGATCACCGAAGACCATAAGCGCCAGTTCCGCGAGAACGGCTTCTTTCTTCTCGAGTCGGTGATGTCCGAGGAACATCTGGAAATCCTCCGCAACGAGGCGCAGAACTTCATCGACAAGATCGACGCCGAGATGACCCGCCAGGGCAAGGACGTGCTGGGGATCAACCACCGCGGCAAGCGCTACTTCATCGGCAATCGCTTCATGGAGTCAGAGCGGATGCACGAGTTCATCTTCAGCGACCTGACCGCCGAGATCTGCCGGGCCACCCTCGGGCCGGAGGCGTATCTCTTCAACGAGCAGTACGTGATCAAGTGCGCCGAGGTGGGGATGAAGTTTGGCTGGCACCAGGACTCCGGATACGTCGGTCACGACCACCGGCCTTACATGAGCCTCTGGTGCCCGCTCGACGACGTCGATGAAAGCAACGGAACGGTTTACATGCTTCCGTATTCCAAGGCCGGGACGACCCGGCGGCTCGAGCACCAGCGCGAAGAGGAGACCAACGACCTGATCGGCTACCGCGGTGCTGACCCGGGTGTTCCCATTAACGCGCCGGCCGGCAGCATCGCGGTGTTCTCCAGCACCACGTTTCACCGCAGCGGCCCCAACACCACCAACAGAATGCGCCGCGTCTACCTTTCGCAATACTCGGCGGAGCCAATCCTGAGCAAGGACGGCACGAAAAACTGGGGCCAGGCGATTCATTTCCTCCACGAGGGCAAGCGCGTGCGCTGAGCGGTCTCTCGGCGGCGCCAACTCTCTCCCATGGCACGCTACGTCGCCGCCATCGACCAGGGCACGACCAGCACGCGCTGCATCCTGTTCGATCGCACGGGTTCTGTTTCCACTGCGCAGCGCGAGCACCGGCAGATCTATCCCCGTCCGGGCTGGGTCGAGCATGATCCCGTCGAGATCTGGAACGCGACGCAGCAGGTCGTGATCGAAGCGCTGGCGGGCGCCTCGACTCGGGCCGGTGACATTGCTGCGGTCGGCATCGCCAATCAGCGCGAGACCACCGTGGTCTGGGACCGCCATACCGGGCGCCCGTTTCATCACGCCATCGTCTGGCAGGACACCCGGACCCGCGACCTGTGCGAAACGCTCGCCGCCCACCATGGACAGGATCGCTTCCGCGCCGCCACCGGGCTTCCACTGGCGACCTACTTCTCCGGCCCCAAGCTCCGCTGGATCCTCGAGAATGTCGAAGGGGTGGCGGAAGCGGCGCAAAAGGGCGACGCGCTCTTCGGCACGATCGATACCTGGCTGATCTGGTGGCTGACGGGCGGACCGCGCGGCGGCGTTCACGTCACCGATGTCACCAACGCCAGCCGCACCATGCTCATGAACCTGCGCACGCTGCAGTGGGACGAGGACCTCCTGGATGCGATGCGCGTCCCGCGGGCGATGCTCCCCCGCATCACCCCGTCGGTGGAGCCGGCGGGGTGGGGCTTGACGAAGTCCGACGGCCCGTTCGGCGGCGCAATTCCCGTCTGCGGCAACCTGGGCGACCAGCAGGCCGCCCTCGTCGGCCAGACCTGCTTCCGCCCCGGCGAATCCAAGAACACCTACGGCACCGGTTGTTTCATGCTGCTCAACACCGGCGCCGAGCCCGTTTTTTCGCACTGCGGGCTGCTGACGACGCTCGCTTACCAGATCGCGGGAGAACCCGCGACCTACGCGCTGGAAGGATCGATCGCGGTGGCGGGCGCGCTCGTGCAGTGGCTGCGCGACAACCTGGGCATGATCTCGACTTCCCGGGAGATCGAAGCCCTCGCCGGCAGCGTCCCCGACAACGGCGGCGTCTATTTCGTCCCGGCCTTCTCGGGCTTGTTCGCGCCTTATTGGCGTTCCGATGCCCGCGGCCTGATCGCCGGGCTCACCGGGTTCGCAAGCCGGGGACACCTCGCCCGCGCCGTGCTGGAGGCAACCGCGTATCAGACGCGCGACGTGCTCGAGGCGATGCAGAAGGATTCCGGAGTCGTCGCCAGGAGCCTGCGGGTCGACGGCGGCATGTCCGGCAACGACCTGCTCATGCAATTTCAGGCCGACCTCCTGAACGTACAGATCCGCCGGCCAAAGATTGCACAAACCACCGCCCTGGGCGCTGCGTACGCCGCGGGTCTGGCGGTGGGATTCTGGAGGGACTTCGACGACTTGCGATCGAACTGGCAGGAGGACCGCTGCTGGTCGCCGAGCATGGATGAGGCGTCGCGAACGAGGCTCTGCGAGGGATGGCGCAAAGCAGTGCAGCGCTCGCTCGGGTGGGTCGAAGGTCGCGACCCGTACGAATGAGGATCACGGATCGACGACCTGGTTCCACGTATTGGGCGCCATCGACACCGACGAAGTCCCGAATCCCGGCGGCGGGTTCTGGCTGTAGCTCGAATCGAAGTTCAAGGTCAGCGTCTGCGAAGTATTCACCACGCCGCTCGCCATCAGCAGGCTGGCCGTCGGGCTGCCGCTGGTGGTCAGGGTGCCGGACACGTACACCAGTCCTTTAATGACCGAAGGAAAAGTCTGGCTGCTCGACGCGGTCCCGTCCGAAGCGCCGTTGTATGGCGTCGTCGGGGGATCGAGGTTGACGGTGCCCTCCGCGAAGGCCGTCGTCCCGTATTTCAGCGTCATGTTGCCGGACACCAGCAGGCACGGGTAGTTGCTCACGGCCGGCGCCCAGTTGACGGCGGTCTGCACCGCCGAGGCAGATCCAGGATTGATGATCACGAGGGTCCCGACGATCCGGCTGTTGTAGATCTGAATCACCTGCCCCGCGCAATCGATGTAGTAGACCCCTTTGGCATTGGTCGGTCCGCCGGTCGCCACGGGAAACGGATTCACCTGCGGCGACATCAGCCTGCCGGAGATGATACGCGTTGAGCCCGACAGCGGCAGATCGGTAATCGCGATCTGCTGCGCCATTCCTTTGTACAGGTTGAAGATCGTCGTGGCGTCCGGCAGCGTTCGCGGAGTAATCCCGCTCTTGGTTGTTGGCGGCACGTAAGTAGAACCGGTGGCTGGGTTCACCGACTCGACATTGCCGTTCACGACCGAAGATGTCTGCGCCTTGACGGTGTTGTTGGAGCAGATGATCTGCCCTGTCGCGTTCATGGTGGCGGCAGTGAAGGTGATGATGCCCGCGCCGGTCAGGGCCGCGTCGAGGCAGGTCATCTTCGTGCTGGTGGCGGTGAGCGTTACCTGCAGCTTCTGGCGTGCCCGGCCTTTCACGCCGGTACCGGTCAGGACGACCGAGTCGGTGTCGGAATTGTTCAGCGGCAGGGCCGGGTTCTGGTTCCACCCGTCCAGCGCGAAGTAACCGCTCCCGATGTTCTGGTGCGCGATCCACGTGCCGTTGCTCTCGTCGTTGCGCCAGGACGAATCCTTAGCGATGATCACCCGTCCCGCCTCGATGGCGGCCTGAGCGTAGAGCCGAGCCTCGGCGACGTCGCCCATGGTGTCCGCGGCCCGGGCTTGAATGCGAACCGCGGCGATGGCGCCGAAGGCGATGGCGACCACCACCAGACAGAGCCCGAGTATCGCGACGTAGGCGGTGCCGCGCCGGCCAATGTTTCTTCGAAAGGAGGCTCGCATGCTGGTGCCCATCACTACGTCGCGTTGCTTTTCAGCGCCACTCTCGTGCAGACCGTGACGTTGTTGTGCTTCACGGTCACGGTGATCCGCTTCAATAACGTGTCGGACGCGGCGACCGAGAGGTCGGAGGCATTCACGCGTTCAACCAGGACGCTTCTCGACCATCCCGAAAGGTCTGTGATCTTGCTCATGTCCTTGTTCCTGATCGGGTTGTCGGACCACCCGTTGTAGTCGTCCACATCGTTGTAGTTGGCCCGCGAACTCGCCAGCTCCGGCGCGTCCAGTCCCCATGAACCCGCTGCGCCGCCCGGCTGCTCGTAAGCCTGCCCAAGAATCTCGGTCATCAGAGCGCCGCCGAGCATCCGGCCCGTCGCCCGCTCGGACGTCTTGTACTGTGCCACGTTCGAAGCGGATGCCACCTGCACGGCGACCACGAACAAAAGCGAGACGAGCACCGCCGAAAGGACCACCTCAGGCAGCGTGAATCCGCGCCGGGCGCCGTTATAAGCAGTCAGCCTTGCATGGTTCATGGTCCGCTCACCGTCGGCTCGTTGAACACGCGGACGGCCGCGTTGATTCGCCCGGCCGGGTCGCTCCCCACGCGCAACGTCGTGCGTACTCCCGTCAGGAAGTATTGGTAAGCGATGGGGTCCGGCACGGACACAGTGCCATAGACGTAATAGTTGAAGTTCTTCCCGCTCGTCGTCGACCAGGTGGCGCCGTTGTCGGTCGAGCTGAACATGCTCGCGTAGCTGAAGGTGTTGCTCGCCTGCTGCAGGTTGACGGACGGCGTGCTGGAGGAGAACTGGGCGATGACGGCCATGCCGCTGCCGGCAGGCGTTTGCGGCATTCCGCTGTAGGTAAAGGTTTGCCAGGACGGCGTCGAGGTCAAACTCGCGCCGGACAACGTCTGCGAACCCAGCACCGGGCCGGTGGGCAGGGAACCGCTCGCGTTACGGAGCTGCACCGAGGTCTGGCCGCCGGCAACGCCCTGTTTTGCGTAGAGCCGCACCTTCGTCACGCGATAGCTCGTGGCATTTGCCGGCAATGTCGGCATGAAGTATTCGCCGGATGAGTGCGTGCTGTCGATGACCAGGTCGGAGAGGCCATTGCTCACGTCCACGCTGCTCAGAACCACCTCGGCGCCTTCGGTGTACGTGGTCGGCAGCGTGATCCGACGTTTGTCGTAGACCAACTGGAATTCCTGAACGTTGTCGAGAATGGAAACGGCGGTGCCGCCGTTGTACTGCCGCATCAGTTTTGTTCCCGACAGGTAGTAACGGATCGTTGGAGCGCCGGTGATATCCCGTGCGGCGACTTTGAACGAGAGATCATTCGCGGAGTTGCTCACAATATTATTGGCATAAGAAAGGTCGGCGCTGAGCATGTCGAAGGCGCGGCTGCCGAGCAGAACCGCCGAAGCGCCGCTGCGCCCATCGGGAATCGCCCGTGCGGCGACGAGCACCGCCGATTGCGCCGCGAGCAGGATCAGGGCCATCGACGACAGCGTGATGAGCATCTCCAGCAGCGTGAAGCCGCGTCGGTGGCAGAATTTGCGCGTTGGGTTGATCATTGAACGGTTGCCGCTCCGGTGTCCTTGTCGATGGAAACTGTTTTGCTGTAGCCGCCCCTGGTGATGACAAAACTGCCCAGCGTGTCGGGCACTCCATATCCATTGAAGCTGAGGCTGTTGTCGTTCCCGATCCCACTCCAGGAGAGGGACACGCCGTATGGCTCAGCAGCCAGGGCGACGACATAAGACGCGGAACTGCGATCGAGATCGCTCATCCCATTGATCTGGTACTGGCTCGTGCCGGCCGTGAAGCTGATCGTTTGAGTGCTGCTGTTGGCTTTTGCACGGGCCTGAACCAGCGCCAGATCGGCCACCATGCGCCGGGCGGCGGCGTCAACCTTGCTTCGATTGACGGCGGCGGCATAGCGCGGCATCGCCAGACCGGCGAGAATCGCCGTCACTGAAATGACGACGATCAGCTCGGCCAGGGTGAAGCCCCTGCGGTGGAATGGGCTGGCT
This sequence comes from Tepidisphaerales bacterium, assembly GCA_038204465.1. GTDB lineage: Bacteria > Planctomycetota > Phycisphaerae > Tepidisphaerales > Tepidisphaeraceae > JBBRCX01. Next base: position 9,418 of record JBBRCX010000036.1, read on the forward strand.
GGTTGAACCATGTAACGCACGTCCGAAGTAAGGGGCATCACATCTCATCGGCCGCAACGCGAGCAGACTTCATGCAGCCGGGGTCCGAATATGTATTCCCAGTGCTGCACAGCGGATTCAAGACAGTTATGAGGCCTTGGACATTTCTGCATTAAATCGCATCATTTTGTCGATTTTTGGTGTGATCCTGTTTGCAGGGAATTCCGAGCTCGCTATACTCCCGCCGCGGGTTGTCCCACGGGGCGAGAATGCAGAGGCTCGGACCCATCGGGCATGGGCCGGACCGCTTTGGTTGGGGCGTTCACTTCGGCCGACTCCACGGGATCAAACCGATTTGATTTGCGACGTTCGCAATCATTGTCACTCATGGTCCGTACCAACCGAAAAGGAACCGCATCATGTTCATTGCAGAACGTTTGGAAGAGCGTCGGCTGATGTCATCGACCATTACCGCCGAGCTGGGCGGCGATGGAACTCTAACCGTGAAGGGCACTCTCGATGCAGACACGATCGACATCAACGAGAGTGGGGGTGTCGTGACGGTGACCGCCGACGGCAATCCGGAAAATCTCATCTTCTTCGGCGCCGCGAGCGCCGTCCGAGTGGATTCGCAGGGGGGCAATGACCAGATTTCATACTTTGGCGATTCCCTGACCGCGACCATCTATCTGAAGAACGGCGACGATTATCTTCAGATCGGGATGAGCGGTTCGGCGACCGCCACCGTCTTCGGCGGCAACGGCGATGACATCATCGTCGCCAGCGGCAATGTGGTTGTGATGCCGAGCAACGGCACCGATACGGTTGTGCCCGGGTAATCCCGCTCCGTACAAAAGACTTGGGAAATTCGGCGGAAAGCAGTCCCCGTCGGAACGGGGGGGCAAGCGGACCAACTGATCTCAGTACCCACCGGGGTCGTGACCCTTCACGGCCCCGGTTTCTTTATTTGAACACCGGGTTGAGACCTGTGCCGGACCAGGTCGCCGCCGCTTACCAGACCATTGTCACAAAACAAAGCCGCCCGGGAGATCGTCCCGGGCGGTCGAGCAGCTTGTCAGCCGATTCGTGCGTTGCCGCACCGAGCCGGCTAGTAGGTGTTGTAAGCCTTCGACCCGGTCGAATCCACGTCCGAGGTGGGGTTGTTGCAGAAGATGTCGCCGGTGTCGGAATTGTAGAGCCAACCCTGCGCGCCGGTTCCGGGCGTTGCGGGGGTGGCGCCATTCGTGACCGCGAAGGCGCTGCTGTTCTTGTTGGTGCCGACGGGCATCGCCGGGACCTTACGAAGGTAGGGCCCGTAGTTGTAGTTGCCGGTCTTGGTCGCGCTGGTCGCGCCGCTTCCGTCCGTGTACTTGGTGAGCTGGTCGGCGATGTTCGTCGACGTCCCCGACGGAAACGCCGAGTGCTCCGTGTTGTACATGTCGATGGCGTTGCGCAGCACGCTCAGGTCGCCCGACAGGGCCGAGTCCCCTGCGCCGGCGCTGCCGCGGCTCATCCGGGGAATCGCGATGGCGGCGATGATGCCGATAATCACGATGACAATGACCAACTCGATCAGGCTGAAGCCGCGAGGTGAATTCCTGCGAACCATTTTAAGGTCTCCTTCCGACAACGAGGTGCATGGCACCGAATGCTTCGACGCATGGTGCATCGACCATCTCATCGGCAGGCTTCAGCAATTCTTATCGGAAAAAGCAGAAATGAATGAGGCGGCCCGAAAAACGGGCTCAGATCGGGCGGGCCGCGGCGGGGGTTGCCTTATCAGACGAAGCAGGATCGAGCGTAGCGGGATCGAGATTCATCTCGACGATGCTGCCGTTGGCCGAAAGGACCGCGGTGCGCTCGCCGACCCGCAGGAGCTTGAACCCGTCCAGCTTCTGCCCGGGCCGTACCGTTTTGCCGTCAATGATGGCGAAACCGCCGCGGGCGTTGGTCATCACGGCATCGAGCCGGTGATGCTGCCGGAACTCGACAGCCGCCGCGTTGCTCGTCACCGCCGGGGCGCTCACGGCCGGCTGCACCGCCACCCAGGCGGCGCAAGGACGGTAGGCGTCCCGCACATCGGCCAGATTGAGCTGCTCCGCGTCGGCAGCCTCACGTAACCGGGCAGCCAGCGTGCGTTGGGCCTCAGCCTTCTGCACAGCCGCCACCTCGACACCCGTTGGGGACGCGACAGCCAGTTCGGTGGAAGCCTCCGCCGTCGCCGGGGCATGCCCGACGACCCAGCGGTCTGCCACGAATGCCACTGCGGCCAGGACCACCACCGACGCGTAGATCTTTTTTGTCTTGGACTTCATAGCCGCGTTAACAGACGATACAAATCGCCCGCCGTCAAACGCGTTTTTTCTTCGGCTATCCCACCTTTGTTTGAGGTCGCTGCGTTTATCGGACGTGCGCCGTTGCGGCTAGTCACGGGTTGCGGCGACCGCATTGGCAGGCGTGGTGAACCAGAGTAGATCGAACCTGAAAGTCGCCGACTTTCCGTCAGCCGGGCTGGTGTTGGCGGAGTCGAACGACCTGACCCCGGTATCGGGGAAGCTCTGGCGAATCGTATGCAGGAAGGAAGCGACTGCCGGGTAGGTGCCGCTGCCGCTGATTCGGATGGCGACCGTCTGATAATCAGCGTACGTCGTGGCCGCGCCCGGTTGGATCTCATTGAGGGCCAGGCCACAGTCGTGCGCGAGGCGCGCCAATTCGTCCAGTCGCTGGTTGATTCGGGTGGCCGGTTGCAGGCGCAGCGGGGCGCTCTCCAAGTCCTTGCGCGCAGTGGCAAGCTGGCGATTCAATGCAACGAGGGCCGAGCTATGCCTGAACGCGGTCTGCCGCAGCTCACTCAACTGCGCCTGTCGCTCAATCCGCTCCGCTTGCCGGCGCTGCAGCGGGCGAAAACAAAGGCCGTACGAGCCCAGCGTGAGCAAGACGATGGCCACGCCGGCGCCGCCATAGAGCTGGATCCGCTCGCTTTTGGTTGCGTGTGCGCTCACCTGGCGCCCCCTGCCGTACTCCTGGCACTGTCGCCGGCCAGGGAGCAATCCAGCTTGAAGGCGATCGCATCGCCGCTGAGAAACGGCTCGCGGTTGGTATCTACGAGAGTCACCTTCGCGAACAGACCCGTTCGTTCGAGCCGCAGCACGAACTGCGAAACCGCCAGCTGCGAGCGCGCCAGCCCGCCCAGGTGCAGCGTGTAGGCGGCGGCGTTTGGCGCGGGCGACTTGGGAAGCTTCATATTCTTCCCAGCCGTCTTGCGGTCGACGACAGCCGCGACGATCTCGACCGGCGCGGTATCGCAGGTTCTCAGGACGACGTCGTCTCCTGTCTTGGCCGCCAGCAGCGCGAGCAGCAGTCCCCAGTCGGGCTGGTCCGCGATTGAGCGCGTCAGCGCCAGTGAGTCATTTGCGGTGGCCAGAGAGGCGCGGACCGAACCCATCGCCGTGTCGCTTTTCTCGATACTTTCGTTCACTTTGGTGAGTTCGGCCTCCAGCGCCGATCCGCCGCGTCCCCAGGCGAGATACGCCGCGCCGCACAACAACACCAGCGTCACCCCATATGCTGTGCAGGCGCCCGCGCATCGCCGGCGCAGCAGCGCTCGACGCTTGGCGTTCTGCCGGACGTGCGAGATGAGGTTCACGTGCATCATGAGAGCTTCCACCGCCAGCCAACCCACGCGCTGCTACAGTTCGGGGAATTGCGCAAGCCCGACTGCCAGCGTCATCGCGGCCGAGCCGCCGCACCGCAGCAGTTCAGGCGGGCACTCCGCCAGGTCACTGGGTGCTACCGCGCGCACCTCGAGCTCGAGCGCCTTCGAGTAGCGCGAAACGGCGCCGGGAACCGCCGCGCCGCCGCCCACGATCAACAATCTGGTGACAGCCGTCTCCGAATACTGGTGCTGCACGTAGGAGAAGGAGACGCGAAGCTCCGCGGCAGTGGTTTCCACCTGGGCCGACATCAGCGCGGCCGCCTCCTCAGGAAGGTCGCGCGCTGCGGAACTCTGCTCCGCGCCGGCTTCGCTCAACAGGTGCTCCGCGACGTCCGGCTCCAGGCGCAGGCGGCCGATCAGTGCATCGTAAAGGTGGCCGAGGCTGGAGTCGGCGAGCGTGCGGCCGTAGACAATAACGCCCTCGTGCAGCAGGGAGAGGGTCGCCGAAGTCCACCCGATGTCGAGCATCGCGGTGATGCCAGGCTGGGGCGCGAGCAGCGGGTCGCACGCCCTCGCCAGCGCGCTGGCGCGCACGTCCAGGGCACAGACGTTCAGCCCGTTTTCCTCGAGGACGTCGAGCAGCGCATCGGAGTCCGAATGCGGATAGGCGACCGTCATGACGTGGGTCGCCTTGTTCGCGCGAGCGGGGGAGGGAAGGTCCCAGCATCCCATTTCAAAGGCGTCAGGCGCAAGCTTGTGCGATCGTGCGACCTCGATCCGGGCGATCTGCTCGACCGGAACCTGCCCATTGCGCGGCGGGAGCTCGAGCATGCTGGTCAGCAGTTTCTCCGGAACAGCGGCGATCACCGCGTCGCGGCCGAGAAAATGCTGGCGGTCGAGCGTCGCGCATAACCCCCGGACTTCATCGGCGGTAAGCGGCTTGCCGGGGTCGCGGCGCGGAGCGTACGTGGCGGCGGCAATCCGCCAGCGCGCGGGCGCGGATCCGCCCTTGCCTGGCAGGGTCTGCAGCTGCACGGCTTTTATGCCGCGGCTGCCGACATCGATGCCGATCGGGCTTCGCTTTGTCCTGAACATCCAGCTCATCAGCCCATCCATTTGAAACTCAACCGTGCGTTGCCGACGTCAGATCGAACAGCGGCAGGAACATGCTCAAGGCCACGAACCCCACGACCAGGCCCAGAACCACGAGGATCAGCGGCTCGAGAATGCTGGTGAGCGACTTGACGACGACCTCGTTCTCCTCGTCCAGGAAGTCGGCGATGTTGAGCAGCAGTGGGCCCATCTGCCCGCTTTGCTCGCCGCTCTTGATCGCTTCGCACAGCGAGGGGCTGACCAGGTTGCTGGCGGCGAACGCGGTGCTCATCGAAGAGCCGCGCGTGACCGCTTCCTCCGCCTTGGAAACCAGCTCCATGTAGTTCACGTTGCGCGATGTTTCCCGGGCCAAACCGAGCGCTTCCAGCAGCGGCACCTTGCCCGTGACCAGCACACCGAGCACGCGCGCGATGCGCGCCACGGCGAAGTTCTGCAAGACCGGGCCCGCCACCGGCACCTTGAGGAGCACGGTATCGATGGTGCGCTTGCCGGCGAGCGAGAAGATCCATGAGCGGGCGAGGAAGAAACCGCCGCCGCCGGCGAGCGGGATCGTCCACCAGTACGATCGCAGGGCGCCGCTCAGCTTCATCAGTAGCTTGGTCATGATGGGCAGCGGCACGTCGAGCGACTGGAACAGCCCGGCAAAGCGCGGCAGCACGAACAGCAGCATCAGGGCCAACACCCCCATCGCCACCACGATCAGCAGCGCCGGGTAGATCAGCGCGCCGACAATCGCGCCGCGCACATGCAGCTGCTTGCGCGACAGCGTCGCCAACCGGTCGAGCATCGTATCGAAGCTGCCGCTCGACTCACCGGCGGCGATCAAGCTTCGGCAGACCGGATCGAAGACGTCGGGCTGCGCCTGCATCGCCTGCGACAGCGTTGCCCCTTCTTCAACCCTTCCGCGAAGCGACATCACCACTTCTTTCCAGACCTTGTCGTTTGCCTGCCGCTCCAGCGCACCCAGGGCCTGCACCAGCGGCGTGCCGGAGGTGACCAGCACCGAAAGCTGACGGGTGAACATCGCCAGGTTCTTCAGCCGCTTGCCCGATCCCAGCCGTTTGCGACGGCGGCCGGTCTTTCCACCCGATGCTCCGCCCTGGGCGTGAATCTCCGTGACGTAGAGCCCCTGACGGCGCAGGTTCTCGACTGCCTCCGCGGCGTCGGACGCTTCGACCGTGTCGCTCACCGCCTTGCCGCTCATGTCGAACGCCTGGTACGCCAGCTTCATGCGACCTCCTTGCGGCTTACGTCGGCATCCGCGGGCGGCGCGACGAGCGTCCGATCTTCGTCTTCGTTCTGCGTCACCCGCAGGACCTCTTCGAGGCTGCTGCGCCCTTCCAGCGCCAGTTGCACCGCTTCCTCACGGAGCGTGCGCCCGCCTTCCTTGCGGAACTGGGCGCGAAGCTCGTGCGTCGGCAGGCCCTTGTGAACCATCCGCCGCAGCTCCGCGGTAACTTCCATCACTTCGTAGACGCCGAAGCGCCCCTGAAAGCCGCTGTCGTGGCATTGTGGGCAGCCGGCGCCCTTGCGGAAGGCGCGGGCGAGCTTGTCGGTCAGGCCGGCGTCGTGCAGCTCGCCTTCAGCGGGGTAGTACTTCGTCGCGCAGGCCTGGCAGATGCTGCGCGCCAGCCGCTGCGCCACCGCGCCGTTGAGGGCGCTGGAAAGCAGATATGGCTCGATGTTCATGTCCAATAGCCGGGCCACCGCGCCGGGGGCATCGTTGGTGTGCAGCGTTGCCAGCACCAGGTGGCCCGTCAGCGCGGCCTGCACCGCGACGCGGGCCGTCTCCTCATCGCGGATTTCGCCGACCATGATTACGTCAGGATCCTGGCGGAGAATGCTTCGCAGCGCCCGCGCGAAGGTGAGCCCGACCGATTCGTGCACGTGCGTCTGGTTGATCAGATCCAGCTGGTATTCAACGGGATCTTCGATGGTAACGATATTCAGCTCGGGGCTGCGGATCAGGTCGAGCGCGGAGTAGAGCGTCGTCGTCTTGCCGCTGCCGGTCGGCCCGGTCACCAGCACCAGCCCGTGCGGCTGGTGGAGCATCCGCTGAAACGACTGCAGCGCGTCGGTGCGGAAGCCGAGGTCCTCCATCCGGACGCGCAGGTTCGCCTTGTCCAGAACGCGGACCACCAGCTTCTCGCCGAGCAGGGTAGGCATGCTGGAGACGCGCAAATCGATCTCGCGGCCTTCCGCGACGATGTGCACGCGCCCCTCCTGCGGCAGGCGCTTCTCGGCGATGTCCATCTTTCCAATGACTTTCACGCGCGACACGATCGCCGCGTGCATGCCCGGGGGCGGCTTCATCAGGTCGCGCAGCACGCCGTCGATCCGGTAGCGCACGCGCGTGCCTTTCTTGTCCGGCTCGATGTGGATGTCGCTCGCCTTGTCGCGCACGGCGGTAAGCAGCGCGACGTTCACCAGGTTGACGATCGGGCTGCCGGCGATCATCTGGTCGATCTCGGTGACCGGGCCCTCGTCGACCGACTCGCGCTCGACCACTTCGACTTCGGAGTCCGCCAGCGAGGTAAGGAACGCGTTGACGTTCGTCTCGCCGTGGGCGTATTTCTTCACGAACTCGCGGACGTTCGATTCCAGGGCCAGCACGGTGCGGATCTTGCACCCGGTCAGCTGCTGGAGGCGGTCGATCTTGGGCAGCGACTGCGGCTCGGTCATCGCGACCGTCAGCGTGCCGCGCACCTTGAACATCGGAATCGCCAGGAGCCGCTCCGCCTCCTCGGCCCCGAGGAGCTTGAGCAGCGCCGGGTCGATCAGTCCGTGGCGCAGCAGGCATCCTTTGACGCCCAGGCAGCGCCCGAGCAACTGCACCAGGGCCGGGCCGGTAATCACGCCCTGCTCGATGAGCAACTCGCCCAGCATCCGCCCGGTGGCCTTCTGCTCGGCCAGCGCCTTGTTGAGCTGCTCGGGCGAGAGAATGCCCTCCTGCAGCAGGGCCTCGCCGATGCGAAGTTTTTTGGGCTGGGCGGTCACAGGAAGCTCCTCACCGCGGCGTTGGTGTCTTCGAAATGGTCGAACATCGAGGAAAGGTCGGTGAGCTCCAGCACTTCGCGCACGGTCTTGTTCGCCGCGCAGAGCCGCAGCGCCTGACCGCTCTTGGCCAGCTCTTCGGTCACGTCAACCAGCGCTTCCAGGGCCGGGCTGTCGACGAAGGGGACGGCCGACATGTCGACCACGAAGCGCCCAAGGTTGGCGCCGACCGCCTGGATGAGCCGCTGCTTGAATGCGGGAACGTCGGCCTCGACGAGCGGGCCCTCGGGCTTGAGCACCGTAACGGCGCCTTGGCGTTGCTCGGTAATCTTCATTGCGACTTCCGTTTCCCGTTAGGCGGCCTCCGCCACGACCGGAAGGACAAGCGTGAACCGGCTGCCTTCGTTGACCTGCGACTCGACGGTGATGTCCCCGCCGTGCAACCGCGCCACCTCGCGGGCCAGCGTAAGACCCAGTCCTGTGCCGGTGATCTTCGCCACCCGCGGGTCCTTGGCGCGATAGAAACGCTCGAAGATCTTCTCCGCGTCCTCGGCGGAGATGCCGATGCCGGTGTCGCGCACCTCGACCGACAATTGCTTGCCGCTCACTTCGACGTTCACCGTCACCTGCCCGGCCTGCGGCGTGTATTTCAGCGCGTTGCCGATCAGGTTGTGCATCGCCAGCAGCATCTTGTCCCGGTCGCCCTTGACGTTGGGCAGCTTGGGCGGAAGGTTGAAGATCAGCTTGATCTGCTTCTCGGCCGCCTGCGGGCCGTAGTCGTTCTTGAGCTCCTCGAAGATCGTCTCGAGCCTCACGTCGTCCTGCCTCATCTTGAACGAGCCCGCTTCGATCTCGGCCACCGAGAGCATCTCGCCCACGATTCGCTCGAGGCGGCGGGTCTCGCCGTTGATCACGTTAAGGCAGTTGGCCCGCATGGCGGGGTCGTTCTCGCCCTCGTCGATCGCGGTCTCGACGTAGAGGCGGATGTTGGTGAGCGGCGTGCGCAATTCGTGGGTCGCCTGGGCGACGAAGGCGTGCCGCGCCTCCTCGGCCACGCGCTGCTGGGTGATGTCCTCGATCACGATCATGCCCGAAGCCGAGTCTTCACGGCGCACCGGGCGGACGCTGAAGCGCAGCACGCCGGCGTTGCCCTCGTCAGTGCGCTCGACGTCGACGACGGCTCGGCGGCGCGACGAGCCGTTCGAGATCTCGCGGATCGCCTGCAGCAGGTTCTCGACCTTGAGGAACTCCGTCAGGGCCTTGCCGGCCATGTCGTCGCGTTTCGCCTGGAGGAACGCGGCGGCGGCGCCGTTGGCGTAGGTGATGTTGCTCTTGTCGTCCACGAGGATGAGGCCCTGGGACATGGCGTCGCATGCGGCGCTGAGATCGCCCTTGGGCTGGCCCCGCCGGCCCAGCGTCTCGCGGGCGCGCTCGCCGACACTCTGCTTGCGCAGCCGCTCGACTTCGGCGAGCAGTTGGTTCCAAGGCGAGGCTTCCGCGCCGAGCGCCGGGCTGACGCACAGCTCGGCGCTGACGGATGTCCCGCTCTCGATCGCCTGCAGCGCCTCGCGAATGGCGCCGATCGCGCGCAGCTTGGCGCGGATGCGGCGGTAGACGATCAACAACGCCAGCAGCGCCGCGGCCCCGGTGGCGCAGACGCCCGCTTGCGCTTCCCAGTAGCGCCAGAGCGGCTGGGTCAGGTTGGCCGTAATCTCCAGGGCGGCGCTGCCGTGGCCGCTGATGTTGATCGGATAGCTGACGGCAAGTATGCCCGGCCCGGGCGCGGAGGAGTCATCGGCCGTCCGTCGGCGGTCCCACCTCGCGGGAAGGTTCTGGACGTTGATTTGCAATGGCTCCGCCGCCGCGAGGACCTGCCCGTCAGCGAGCACGACGCGGCATTGCGTCAAGCCATAGAAACGCCCGACATCTGCGATAAGACGCCGAGTGGCGGACAGCTCGTTTGCCGACAGCAGCGGCTCCACGCTCTGCACCAGAAGCACCGCCGCCGTCCTGATCTGCGCTTCGCGGCCAGCCTGCGCCGCGTCGCGCTGCGTATGCATGGCCCAGGCCGCGCTGGCGGCCATCACCGCAAGCAGGATCGCCGCCAGAGCGATACCGCTGGATGCGACGATGGATTCCCCGCGGATGAGCAGCCGGTAGCGATTAATCATGATTCGACTCAGGCTTGCCGCTCCAACAGCGGCGCCGGGAACATCTCGGCGCGTGGAGACACAGTTAAACCTATCGGTCATACGGCCGCCCACTTGACCTGGGAGAGTTGTAGCGGGTGTGACGGCTCTTAAACGCGTGCCGGCCCACGTGTCGAACCCATCGCGCCGCGGTAACATACGTCCGATATCCATGCGCATCGGTCCGATCGAAACCCGACTCCCGTTTTGCCAGGCGGGACTGGCCGGCTACAGCGACCGCGCCATGCGCCTGGTCGCGCGGCGGCGAGGCTGTCCGTACGCGGTCACCGAAGCGTTATTGGACGTGATCCTGCTGAACGGCGGCGAAGGACTGCGCAAATCGATCGACCTGAGCGATGAGGACCATCCGGTCTGCGGGCAATTGATGGGGAGTGAGCCGGACACGATGGCGAAAGGGGCCGTGATTCTTCACCGCGCCGGCTACGACGTGATCGACCTGAACTTCGCGTGCCCGGTGAAGAAGATCAAAAACAAGGCGCGCGGCGGACACATGCTAATGGACGTCGAGCGCGCGGTGTCGATCGTGAAGGCGGTCCGCGATGCGCTGCCGCCCGAGGTTCCGACCACGGTCAAGCTCCGGCGCGGCTTCGACGACTCGTGCGAATCGGAAGACCGTTTCTTCCAGATCATCGAGGCGATCTGGGAATACGGCTACGCCGCCGTCTGCGTGCATGGGCGCACGGTGGCGCAGAAATACGTTGGTCCCAGCCGCTGGCAGTTCTTGAAGGGGTTGAAGGAGAGGTACCCGGGCCAGACTATTCTCGGCAGCGGCGATGTTTTCACCGCGCAGGACGCGGTCCGGATTCTCGCGGAGACGGGCGTCGACGGCGCGTGGATCGCGCGCGGCGCCATTGGAAACCCGTGGATCTTCAATCATGCCGCCGCGCTGCTTGGCGGCGCCGATGCCCAATCACTGCTGCCGCCTTCGATCGCCGAGCAGCGCGAGGCGCTCGCGGAGCATTTCGACCTGGCGGTGCAGATCCACGGCGAGCAGACGGCGGGGCGGCGCATGCGCAAGATGGGGATCAAGTACTCGCGCTTCCATCCGATGGCCGTGCAGGTGAAGGCCGCCTTCATCGCCATCAGCAGCATGCGCGATTGGCGCCGCGTGCTTGACGCGTGGTACGACGGGGACGGCCCCGGCGTATGGCCTGACGCGCGGGCAGCGGACGAAGTGAACACCGACGCCGATCTGCAGAGTTGTGAAGCGATCGCCTGAAGCCGCATGCATTCCCGCACGCCACCCCGCAACCGGCTCGCCAAGGTCCTGCCTGAGGAGTGGCGCACCTATCTGGTCGAGCGCGGCGTGCCCAGGCGGAAATACACCGCAGTTGTCTGCGCCACGCTCACGAGCGGGAGGGTGATCGACGAATTGATTGTCGAAGAGGGTTGGATCGTCGCGCTGGACAAGAGCGGCCTGGCGGGGCGGTTCGAGCAGCGGATCGATTTCGACCCGCGAACGATTAGTTCGATCCAGATCGTGCAGGTTGCTTGAGCCGGGATGTCACCCGCCGCCGGTGCGCCGGGGGACGCTGGAACGACTCACGTCGGCGCCGAAGGTCTGGTTGCGGCGGACCTGCGGGCCGCCGCCGAACGGAACGTGCGACTTCTTCTGGTTTTGCGAATTCCCCAGCAGGTTGCCGAGTCCCTGTGACCCGGGCTTGGATAAGCCCTGCTTCATTTGCTTGAACGCCGAGCTTTCCCTGCGCGTGGGGTCCGGCGCGGCGCCGGCACCCGCATCCGCGGGCGGCTCGATGGCGCGCTGGGCGATCATCTTCGCCGCCGCCTCGGCGGCCAGATTGGTATCGACGTGCGGCATCGAATGCTGGCCCGGGCCCGCCGCTTTAGCGGTCTTCCTGGGCGCGGCTTTCTTCGAAGCAGGGGCGTGTGCGGATTCCGATTGTTTCTTCGCTTTTGCCATGGTGAATTTCCTCGCCCCGGGATTCTACGCGCAACCCGCCGCGGCACCAAGCCGGCTCACAGTTCTTCCAGGCGCTGCTGCTTGTCCAACTCGAGGAGCGCTTCGATCAGCGGATCGAGGTTGCCCTGCAGGATCGAATCGAGATTGAAGTTCTTCTCGCCCCCGCCTTCGCCTCCGAGGCGGTGGTCGGTGCAGCGGTTTTGCGGGAAGTTGTAGGTCCGGATGCGCTGCGAGCGGTCGCCGCTGCCCATCATGGATCGCCGCGCGCTGGTGACGGCGGCGTGCTGTTTCGCCTGCTCGCGCTCATAGAGCGTCGCCCGCAATAGGGCCCACGCCCTCTCCTTGTTCTGCGTCTGGCTCTTGTGCTCGGTCATCTTGAACTGGATGCCGCTGGGCTTGTGCAGGATGCGCCAGCCGGTCTCGACCTTGTTCACGTTCTGCCCGCCCGGCCCGCCTCCGCGGCAGCCGAATTCCTCGACGTCTTTGGGGTTGATGTCGATCTTCACATCCGGCAGTTCCGGAAGGACCGCGACGGTCGCCGCCGAGGTATGGATGCGCCCCTGGGCCTCGGTCTCCGGGACGCGCTGCACGCGATGCCCGCCGCCTTCGAAGCGGAGGTGGCGATACGCGCCGTGGCCTTTGACGTTGATGATCACTTCCTTGAAGCCCCCTCGCTCGCTGGTGGAGAAGTCGTTGACGTCGAAGCGCCAGCCCTTCATCTCGCAGTGCCGCCGGTACATCTCGAAGAGATCGCGCACGAACAGCGCCGCCTCCTCGCCCCCGGTGCCGGCGCGCAGCTCCATGAAGAAGGAGGTGACGGAGTTGTCCTCGGCGGCCAGAAACTCATCCTTGAGCGCCTCCAGCATCGCGTCCGCCCTGGCCCGCGCCTCGGGCAGCTCGGCCAGCGCCATCTCGGCCATCTCCGGCTCCGACTTGTTCTGTGCCATCTCCTTCAGCCCGTCGGCGGCTTCCTGCGCCTGCCGGTAGTCGCGGTAGCGCTGCACGACGGGTTCGAGCTGGCCCTTCTCCTTGCTGATGGCGATGAGCTTTGGGGAATTGCTCAGGGTGGCTGGGTCGTTCAAGGATGCTTCCAGCTCGTTGAAACGTCCAAGCATCTCATCCAGCTTGCGGATCAGCGGCGGGGCTTGTTTGGTCGTGTCGGACATGACGGCTCTCGGGGTGCGGGGTTGCGACTGCTGGGAACAAACGACGGCGCTGGGCCGTGCAGCTAACGGTTGGGGAGGAAGGGCGAGAGCATCATCTGATGATAGTCACGAGGCGGGGCGATTCAACGTGGGTGGGAGAGGGAGGAAAGGTTGCGCATTGAATACGGTTCACCACGAAGGGCGCGAAGAGCGCGAAGTCAGAGAAATGCATCTTGCCATTGCTTGCCTGGTTCATGTCAGCGGGCGCGAACTCTGCATTGACCTGAGACCTGAGCTTCCGCGCAAGAAAATGGGCGGGAGGTGCCACAGGAGGGGGGGGAACCTGCGGCGGGGAAACTCCCGCCCGAGCACCAGAATAGCTGCGCTCTTGATCGCAAAGCAACATGGAAAGGTGTCAGTATCTTGCGCAAAGCCGTAAGCATTTTCGGAAGCGCTTTGGCCGCCGAGTGCGGAACTCGCTCTCCCGCTATGTGGCCGCTTCCGTTAGCATCAAGCGTGCCGATGCTCTTTTAGAATTCAGTGTGAGCGATTGTGTCAGGAAGAGGCGGTTACGTTCAAGGGGAGGGGCCGCCTCTTTCTCTTGAAACGCTGCAGCACGCCAGCCGGACTATCCGATTCGGACCGCCGATGGTAAAGCCGAACGTGAAACCATTCGCGTACCGCCCGCCACGCCATGACCAACGGCAAGTAGTGTAGAAGATGCCGAACCCGCTGGGACAAGAGATGCCGTCCCCTCTCTCATACAGCCAGCATGGCCAGGACCGTTACGTGATCGATACGGTCTTCGGCGGGAAGCGCGGCGGATTTTTCGTGGAAGCGGGCGCCGGCGACGGGCTGTGGATCTCCAACACGCTACTGCTGGAACGCGAATACGGCTGGACGGGAATCCTCATTGAGCCGACCAGCGCTTTTGAGCGGCTGCGGCAAAACCGTGCGGGCGCGATCTGCGAGCGCGCATGTCTCGCGAGCGAGCGCAAGCCCGTGGTATTGCTCGAAGTGCTGGACCGAGGGCAGGCGAAGATGTCGGCCAGGGCGGCCGACAATCTGCTCTTGTCGAAGACGTTCAACCTCGACGCGGCGGTGGGAAAGGTGAGCCTGGCCCCGTGGAGCACCGCGCGCGGCTATTACAAGGTAGAAGCGGTGCCGCTGCAGGAACTGTTGCGAAAGCACAATGCGCCGAAGCTAATCGATTATTTCAGCCTCGACGTCGAAGGCTTTGAGGAGGAGGTCCTGAGGAACTTTGCCTTCGACGAATTCGGCTTTGGCTGCATCGGGATCGAAAAGCCGTCTGAGTTCCTGCATCGACTCCTCGTGGAGCACGGCTACGTCCTGCAGCACCGCGCGGTTCAGGATTGCTTCTATCTCCCCGCAAGTCCGCCGCCGTAAAGCAGGGGTTAGTCACTCAGCCCCGCAAAGCCTGCGGCGCCGGGGATTGGTCTGGCGTTCGATAAAGGCCGTCGTATTTCGTAAATGTTCCTGTGGAGCGTTGTCCCAGGAGGAATGCTTATAGACAACCCAGATGATGCAGCGCGACTGATCCGATCGATTGGGAGTGCCGGTATGCCAGATCAACGTATTGTTAATCATGCAAGTCCCTGCCGGACCGGTGACCGGCAACATACCAGGAAGCTTACGTGGCAGACCGTCATCGTCGTTGGCCCACGGCGGTGGAAAGACCTTGCTGTGATGAGTGCCTGGCAGGACAGCGGTCGGGCCCCCATCTTCAGCAAGATCGCTGAGGAAAAATGTCAGCCGGATATAATCCTTGCCATCGTGGTGCCACGCCCCACGCGGCGCGGCATGAGGCGGTGTGTAATTGCCGATGGCGCCGCCTAGAAGGGCGATCTCTCCTTCGAATACCCGCTCGGCTATCGGGAACACGCTGGGCAAATCCATCAGCTCTTCGAAGGTCGAGTCGAGCTCGAAGATTCGATTCAGATCGATAGCGGCGGGATGCGCCAGGGAGGTCGAGATGTCCTGGTAGTCCGCGATCAATTTATCGAAGCGCCGGCGCAGCTCCGCCAAGAGGTCCGGCGGTATGGCATTGGGAACGACCGTATACCCCAGGTACTTTAATCGCAGGAGGTGCCAGTCCATCAGGTGCTCTGCCGGTATCGGCTGCATGGTGATAGCCCCGTAAAACGATTATCTTCCCGCGTTTAGGCGTTTCCATTCGCCGTAGAAAGCTCGGCTTGTTTCAGAACCAATTGTGTGGCATCGTCCGAAAGATCAGGCGGATAACCGTACTTCGCAAGGAGGCGGCGCACGTTTCGTCGCAAGCCGGCGCGCACGGACTCGCGTTGAGTCCAATCCAGCTTCGGCATCCGCTTGACCATCTCCGACAGCTCGCGGGCCATCAGCCGGAGCGTGTCCGATTTCATTACTTCCTTCGCTGAGCCGTTCTCGGCCAGGGCATCGTAAAAGGCCGTCTCTTCGCTCGTCAGGCCCAAGTCCTCGCCGTGCCGCTGAGCATCGCGGAGGTGTCTGGCGAGGTCGATCAGTCGGGCGATCATCTCTGCGGTGGATACCGCCTTGTTCGTGTACCGGAGCATCGCGTCTTCGAGTGCCTCGCGAAACTTCTTGCTTTGGACCAGATTTGTGCGTTCGGTAACGCGGATTTGATCGGCAAGGAGCTTGCGCAGCGTTTCAAGCGCTAGATTCTTCTGCTCCAGGGCGGACACTCTCGATAGGAATTTATCCGAGAGAATGTCGAGTCGTGCTTCCTCCAGTCCGGCTGCGGCGAACAGGTCTATTACCTGACCCGCATCAACGGCGCCACCGATGACCTGTCGTACGGCCGCGTCGATGTCGCGGCTGCGTGCCCGCCCACCGCCGTCCGACTCATCCGCCAGCCGCTTGCGAATCATCGCGACAACACGCTGGTAGAACGCCAGATGATCAACCACCGCCTCTGTTTCTGGCCTTGGCACGGCCAGGGCAAACGCCGCGGCAAGCTCTTTCACCATCGTCCGCAGTCGCGTCCAGCCATCCGTCTGAGCGAAGACGTGATCGACGGCCTGCACGTAGACACGCAGCACCCGTTGTGGATCAGCACCAAGGGCCGCTTCGTAATCGAAGCCGTGAAAGAACGATCGCAGCTTCTCGAATGAAGCTTGCATCGCCGGCACGGCCTCATCCTGCACCTGCCGCACGGCCTCCCCGGTTCCGCCGGCGTGGGTATACGTCGCCAGGGCGTCGGCAAGCTCGTCTGCCAGCCCCAGCATGTCCACGATCAGCCCGCCCGGTTTTTCGCCATAGACACGATTCACGCGCGCGATCGCCTGCATCAGGTTGTGCCCGGCCAGCGGCTTGTCGATGTACATCGTGTGCGCCGGCGGGCAGTCAAAGCCAGTCAGCCACATGTCGCACACGATGGCGATCCGAAAGTCGTCGGCCGGGTCTTTGAAACGACCTGCCAACTGCTTACGGGCAGCCTTAGTTCGGACGTGACTGAGGATGGGGTCTTGGTCGGCGGCGTTGCCGGTGATAACCACCTTCATCATGCCGCGTGCATCATCGAGATCGTGCCAAGCTGGACGAATCGCCTTGATCGCCTCATACAATCGCGCGGCAATGTCGCGGCTCATGGCGACGATCATCGCCTTACCTTCCATCGCGGCGCGGCGTTTTTCCCAATGCTCGACCATAAATGCGGCAAGTCGCGCGATGCGCTCCGGCGCGCCAACCAGTGCCTCCAGTGGAATGCGGATGTTGTCCTGCGGATCGGCACCCGATCGATCGGCCGCGGCTGCTTGCTCTAGTTCCTGCTCGGCAGCCGCCGCCCCGGCATCGTCCACGGTCAGCTTCACGATCCGCGATTCGTAATACAGCGGCTTGGTCGCCCCGTCATCCACCGCCTGGCGAATGTCGTACACGTCCGAATACTCGCCGAAAACGTGAATCGTGTTCCTATCGTCCCGTTCTAACGGAGTCCCGGTGAAGCCGATGAACGTCGCATTTGGCAGCGCCTCGCGCATCCACCGCGCCCCACCTTCAACGAATCCGTACTGGCTTCGGTGAGCTTCGTCCGCGATGACTACGATGTTGGCGCGCTGCGAAATCGCCCCGTGCGCTTCCGTGAACTTGTGAATCGTCGTGAAGACGACCCCGCCAGCGGCACGGTCAAGCATCGCCTCCAAATGCTCACGACTCTCTGCCTGGACCGGGTCTTGCCGTAATAGTGCCCGGCCCATCGCAAACGTACCGAAAAGCTGGTCGTCCAAATCGTTCCGATCCGTCACCACGACGATTGTTGGATTGGCCATGATCGGCTCGCGGATGAGCGCGCCCGCCAGCATAAGCATGGTGAGTGATTTGCCTGATCCCTGTGTGTGCCACACGACACCCCCGCGCGCGTCGCCCTTACCGATCGGCGGCCGCAGCGCGCCCAGTACGCTCGCCCGCGACTTGCGAATCGCCCGAAACTGATGATACCCCGCGATCTTCTTGGCGATCTCTCCCCGTTCATCTTCCTCAAAGGTGACGCACGTCCGCAGGTAATCGAGTAGCGCTGTCGGCTCAAACAACCCACGAATCAGCGCCTCCAGTGTTGGCTTGCCCCCCTCCGCTGGCCTCCAGGGCATGAACCGGTCATGCCCGCTCGTGGTAGAGCCTACGCGCGTCAGCAGTCCGTCCGACACCACTAGCAGCAAGTTGGGCACGAAAAAGTCCGGCGCGGTCCGCATGTACCGGCTCGTCTGGTCAATCGCCATGCCCAGATCGGCTTGCGTATCCGTTGGGTCTTTCAATTCGATGACGGCGAGCGGCAGCCCATTCAGGAATACCGTCAGGTCCGGGCGGATCGGCTTGCCCGACGGACCAACGACAATCAGTTGACGGACCACCAGCAGGTCGTTGTTGCGAGGGTTGTCAAAGTCCACCAGCCGCGCGCGCCCGCCGCGCGTCTCGCCGGTCGCCGAGTCCTTGTATTCGACCTCCACGCCATCGGTCAGCAACGAATGAAACCACCGGTTGTTCTGAACGAGCGTCGGATGCGGGGGCCGGGAAAGCGTTCGGACAACCTGCTCACACTCAACCTGTGGCAACGTCGGATTCAGGCGGTGCAGCGCGGCCACAAGCCGACCTTCAAGGATGAATCGGGTGAAGTCTGCGCGCTCGCCGGCGTCGTCGACGTCCGCGCCGCGCTTGGTCGCAATCCCAAGAGCGCCGAAGTAAGCGGATGCGACATCCTCGACCAACTGCTCGGTAGGTGTCGTCATGGTGACTCCTTCCGATCGGGGAGCAACCGCTCCAATTCTGCCAGTGCCTTCGCGATGTTCTGGTCGGAGAAGATTGCACGGTCGAGCTTCGGCGCCCACTCTGGTTCGTTCGCGATCAAATCGCGAAGCGCTTGTGTGTTGACGGACTGGACGCGATCCATCAAATCGAGAGCGGCAAAATCAACGGTGGCTAACAGCTCCAAATCGTCATTCTTCTTGAAGCGGAATTGAGCCACCGCCCAGTCAATCGCGCCCTGGAATCCGTACCGCGACAGATACTGATCGATTGCACCGATCTTGTCGCCAGCGATGAGGCCGGAGAGCTTTCCTGACTGGCACGGTTGCACATATCCGTTGGCCAGCGCGATCTTTTCAGGCCCTTGGTACTTCGCCCATGGGCTGTACGGGCCTGCGGCCTTCTTGAGGTACTGCTGACGAACGTCGTGCTCCGCCTTACGGTGGACGAAGTAGGCGATCTTGTTGTAGCGTTTACGACCGAGTGGATATAGCGGCGTTGCTACGGCACGTACCAACGCAGCGATGAGGATTGCTTCCTTGAATTCATCCGTCGCCTTGCGCGCTGGCTTCGCAGTCGCTTCCTGTCCGACTGGAGCAATGACTGAGGATTTAGTCGTCCCTACTCCCACGCGCACCTCGCCCGACAACAGCCTCGGCAGCAGATAGTCCCGTAGCTCGGAGAGTTTGCGGGATTCGTTCATCGCCGCGCGGATTCTCTGAAAGAGCGGCGCGACGATCTCAGCGAATGCGATGGCGACGCGCGCGTCCGGGACGGCAATCCGATAATGCTCCAGTGCCGACGCCGCCACGCGCTGTCGTCCGCTCGTGCCGGTCATGTTCCGAATCGCGAAATCCCGAAATGTAGTTGTGCGCGCCAGACAGTACGCGAACAATTCCGGAAGCGGTGGCTTGGGGCGCAACACGATGTACTCGGTCGATCCCCATGCCACCTCGCCGTCGGTCAGGAAATCCACAAACGCCGTCTTCCCATTCTCCAGGCACGGCGTGATTCGCGCCACCAGTGTATCGCCGTTAATGAACCTCATTCCTGATCCACACCGCCGCTGCTCCCAGACTTCTGGCGCATGTCCCTGCATGGGCATGTTCTTCATGTCCAGATATGGAGCTACCTGACCCTTGGCCAGACGGCGCGGTGGATTCACCTCGAATGCTTCGGCGACCGAGCGCACAGGCCACCCCTCCGGCACCGGGCCGAACTCCGACTCGACCAAGCGCGTGGGAAGAGCACCGAAGGCGGCGGGCATGCCGGGGAAGTTTTGGGCGCCGGCGGCCTTGGCCTTCACCGGCTCGAAGTCCACGAACCATGCCTCAAAAATCGCTCGCGCAAGTTTCTCCAACGCACGGCTCGTCCGCCGGTTCTGTTCGATTTTGTCGTCCATCGAACTAAGGACGCCGGCGATGGCGCGTTGCCAATCAATCGGAGGCAGCAGGATCTCCATCCGCCGTTGGTCGGAAAGGCTGACGTAGTCGGCCATATCAGTCTGGCCCTTCACGCCTGCCATCTGCTGTCGGAACTCGCGACCGCACATCCAGTAGTACAGCCACCGGTCATCGATCAGATTGGGGTCGAGCGTGCGCCAGTAGCAGAGTTGCGGTGCGTAGACGAAGCGAGGTGTGCTTGCTCGTACATACGCCAAGCGACCGACGGTACCCTTTGAAGTGAAGACAACATCACCCGGCTGACTAATCTTTTCCCCGACCTTCGCCAAATCCGCTTCGGGAAAATGATCGGCATCCTCGAATTGGAATCCGTCGTTGATGTTCCCAGCGCGAGCGAAAGGAAGTCCAGCGTCTGCTAGCTCCGAGTTCTTCGCTCGATACCCATCACCGATCGACAGCTTACCTTCGGCGATCAAATCGCCAGTGACATAATGCGTCCAGCCATGTCCATTGCTGGCTTCCGTCATCTCTCTACTCCAGCATCATCGACCTTTCCCAATTGCTCCCGAATCATCGCCGTCAGCCGCTCGCCCTCTGCGAAGTATTCCTCCAACTCCGCCAGCAGGCGGGGGTATTTTTCAGCGAATGGCTCGCCGTCGTCTTCCTGTTCCTCAGCGCCGACGTAGCGTCCCGGCGTGAGCACGAACCCATGCTTAGCGATGTCCGCAATTTTCCCGGCCTTGCAGAAGCCGGGGATGTCGCGGTACGCCCACTCGCCGTGTTGCTTGGCGTCCCACCACTTCGGCACAGGCTCGCCGCGCCATTGGCGGAAGGCGTAGACGATGCGGCCGATGTCGCTGGTCGGCTGCGGATCGCCCATAGCATCGGCAAGAAGGGTCTCCCCGTCGCTGCCGCCTGTAAGGACGCGGAGGGTGCGGGTCTGCATAGTGCCGAGCTTGCGCGCGTCGATGAAAAGCGTCTCGCCCTTGCGCCCGTTCGGTCGATGCGGGGCCTTGTGCGGCAGGTTCTTTCCCGTCTTGTCGCGGCTGAGGAACCAGAGGCAGACGGGAATACCGGTAGTGTAGAAGAGCTGCGGCGGCAAGGCGACGATGGCGTCCACCAGATCGGCCTCGACGATCTTGCGGCGGATTTCGCCTTCGCCACCTGTGTTGGACGATAGCGAGCCATTGGCCATGACAAAGCCCGCGACGCCACCGCCACGCCCGTTCGGCGGCGCCAAGTGGTGGATGAAGTGTTGAATCCAGGCGTAGTTTGCATTTCCCACCGGCGGCGCGCCGAAGCGCCAGCGCACGTCGTCGCGCAGCAGTTCGCCGGACCACTCGCTGACGTTGAACGGCGGATTGGCGAGAATGTAGTCGGCCTTCAGATCGGGGTGGAGGTTGCGGAGAAACGTGTCGGCCGGCTGCGGGCCGAGGTTGGCTTCTATGCTGTGGATCGCCAGGTTCATGTGAGCCAGGCGCCACGTTGTCGGGTTGGACTCCTGACCGAAGATGGAGATATTGCGCCTGTCGCCGTGCGCTTCAACAAACTCTTCGGACTGAACGAACATGCCGCCAGAACCGCAACACGGGTCGTACACGCGCCCGTCGTAGGGTTCGAGCATTTCGACGAGCAGCCGTACAACGCAACGCGGCGTGTAAAACTCGCCGCCCAACTTGCCCTCAGCTTGAGCGAATTTGCCGAGGAAATACTCGTACACGCGGCCGAGGGTGTCGCGCGCCCTGCTTCGGTCACCCTTGAAGCCGATGTTGGCGATCAGATCAATCAGGCCCTTGAGCTTGACCGGCTCGATGCCGCGCCGCGCGTAGTCGCGCGGAAGCTTTGACTTGAGGTTCGGGTTATCTCGCTCGACGGCAAGGATCGCGTCGTCAATGAGCTTTGCGATGTCAGGGCGCGCGGCCTGGTTCTGAAGGTTGGGCCATCGCGCTTCGGGCGGCACCCAGAAAACGCGCTCGGCGGTGTATTCGTCCCGGTTTTCCAGAAGTCTTTCGAGTTGCTCGCCCTTAATGCCGTCGGCTTCAAGTTCAGTTTTCAGCTCGTCGCGCCGAGACTCAAACGAATCGGAGATGTATTTGAGAAAGAGCAGGCCAAGAACGACGTGCTTGTATTCCGCGGCATCGACCTGACCGCGTAGCTGGTCGGCCGCCTTCCAGAGCGTGTCGGCGTAGTCGAGATCGGAGTTGTGGTTCTGGTCATTCGCCATCCGCGCATATCCTCCGCTTTGTCAACCGCCGCCGCCGAGGCGCGGGTCACATTTACTTCTGTGACCGCCAATGGCGGCGACAGGTCCATCGGCGTGCCCCTCTCGCAGTTTGGGAACACGAAGCGGCGGCGTCCGAATTTGGCGAGGGACTCGTGAGCAGTTTCTGGCAACCGCAGTCAACTGTAAAGAATGCGTCGCCGCTATCACGCGCCGTTACGTTTGTTCGGGTTGCGTTCGAAATTCATCGCTGGCACGGGTTGGATCGGGAGTGGCGGGGGGATGGCGGGAGGTGGCGGGTGGGCGGTGGACGGATGGGGCGCGGGCGGGGTGCGGGCGGCGGGGAGATGGGTGGGTTATGGGCCGGGTATGGATGGCTGATGGGGGTGGATTGGGGTGGGGATGGTCGGGCGATGGTCGGTGGATGGAGTCGAGATGGGTTTTTGAAGGGGAAACGCGGGTTTTTGATTTGCGTCACCTTTCGGTGGCGTCGTGGGGATGGCGGGTGTCGGTGTGAGGCGCTTCGGTTGGAGGGCGGTCGGGGGTGTTCATCTGGGGTTGGAGCTCGGCGCCTTCGGCGCCGGGGCGCTCGACGAGCTCGATGCTTCGCTCTTCGGGGGCGGCCGGTTCACCGGCTGCGCCGGGGGCCGGGGCTTTGCGGAAGCGGAGCTCGGGGAGGCGCATGACGGCCTGGCGGAGGGCCTGCTGCCAGCGGAGGCGGATCTTGGCGAGGTCGGAGTCGTCTTCGGAGAAACGGCGCTGGCGGGTGATCTCCAGCTCGTCGGTCGAGTAGACCAGCAGGTCGATGGGGGGGCCGACGGTTACGTTGGACTTCATCGTTGAGTCGAGCGAGAGCAGGGCGTACTTGGCGGCTTCCTCGAGCGTGGTTCGATCGAAGCGGATGCCGCGGTCGAGGATGGGGCGGCCATATTTTGTCTCGCCGAGCTGCAGGTAGGGCGAGTCCTCGGTCGCCTGCAGCGGGTTGCCCTGCGGATAGACGAGAATGAGCGTGGGTGGCTCGCCCTTCACCTGTCCGCCGAGGAGAAAGTGGACGTTGAACTTGTAGTCGTCGCGCTCGAGCGCGGCGCGGTCGATGTCGGACACTTTGCGCACCTGATCGCCGATGATCCGGGCGGCGTCGTAGAGCGACGGCGTCTGCGCGAGGCCCTTGCCGGCCTCGAAGTCGCGGCGGAGCAGCGTGAGGATGGATTGCGTGAGCGAGAGGCTGCCGCTGGCAAGGACGACGAAGACGCGCTCGCCGGGCTGGACGAAGGTGTGCATCTTGCGGCAGATGTTGACCTGGTCGTAACCCGCGTTGGTGCGCGAGTCTGACGCCATGACCACGCCATACTTTGTCACGATTCCCAGGCAGTAGGTCATGCCGCTCGTTTCCTTTCGCAGCCGTTAGCCTTCCGGGCGAACGGCTTGTCATGGTAGCAAAGCGGGCGGGGGGTGCCAGTGGGGCGCGACACGCGGATGATTGACCCCGCGGGGTGAGGCGATAGGCTAAAACCTCGGGAATCATCTCAACGCCGCTGTTCTCGCGCCATCAGTGATCCCATGCTGATCAGGATTGGCTACGAATTGCTGTTCGAGTTGCCGGCGCCGGTCCCGATGCTGCTCATGCTGTACACCCATCCGGAGCAGGCGCATGCGCTGCAGAAGCCGGAGAAGATGCTCGTCGAGCCGGAGGTGGCGGTGGAGGATTTCACCGACGCCTTCGGCAACCGCTGCGCGCGGCTGCTAGCGCCGGCGGGCACGCTGCGGCTCTGGTATGACAACATCGCCCGCGACAGCGGAAACCCCGAGCCGACCATCGAGGGGGCGGTGGTTCACGCGGTTGAGGAACTGCCGGCGAAGATCTGGCAATACCTGCTGGCCAGCCGGTATTGCGAAGTCGATCGCATGTCGGATATCGCGTGGGACCTGTTCGGGAAGACGCCGCGATCGTGGGAGCGCGTGAAGGCGGTGATCGATTGGGTGCACGGCAATGTGAAGTTTGGTTATGAGTTCGCGCGTCCGACCAAGACGGCTTACGACGTTTACGCCGAGCGGCAGGGCGTGTGCCGCGATTTCATGCACCTGGCGATCACGCTGCTGCGGGCCATGAACGTTCCGGCGCGCTATGCGACCGGATATCTCGGAGACATCGGCGTGCCCGTTTCTGCGCTGCCGATGGATTTCAGCGCGTGGCTCGAGGTGTATCTGAGCGGTCGGTGGTACATGCTCGACGCCCGGCACAACGAGCCGCGTATCGGAAGGATCCTGCAGGCGCGCGGCCGGGATGCGACGGACGTGGCGCTGACCACTTCGTTCGGAGTCAGCAAGCTGCAGAAGTTTCTGGTCTGGACGGACGAGATCTCTTCAGCTTGATTCACGCGGGATGCATCGATCGGATTACTGCTGCGCCTGTTGCTGGTTGGCAATCTCCCGCGAGGCGATGACGCCTCCGGTGTAGGTCGGGATGGGCAGGGAATCCACGCGCTCCGCGGCCAGTTCCGGGGGAATCGTCTGGAGTTCTTCACTGTGGACCGCGACGTCAATCTTTTCGCCGGCCTTGCCGCGGAAGAGGCCTTTGTTTGGCGGAACGTCGAAGAAGTGGCGCCCGACGGCGACCTTCACGAAGTTGTCGCCGACCACGCAGTTATTGGCGGCGTCGAAACCGATCCAGCCGACCGAGGGGAAAAGGACCTCGCACCAGGCATGGGTCTGCGTGAAGCCGCGGTAGCGCTCGGCGTCCGGGTGCACAAGTCCGCTGACGTAACGCGCGGGAATCTTCAGCGCCCTGGCCATCCCGAGGAGCAGATGGGTGAAGTCCTGGCAGACGCCCGAGCCGTGCTCGAGAATATCGGTGATGGGGCTGAAGGCATTCGTCACGCCTTTCTTGTAGGCGAACTTCTCGCTGATCATTCGCACCAGTTGCAGCGTCAGTTCGCCCAGCGGCATCCCTTGTTTTAATCCGAGCGTTTCAACGAGTTGATACAGCGCCGGCGCGTCGACCACCGGCCCGCCGAAGTGCAGAAAATCGTAGGTCGGGTAGTTCAGCTCTTCCGTCGGCAGGGGCCAGCGATCTTCCAGCTGCAGCGGATCGGGACGCGGGCGGTTGGTTTCAACCACGCTGGTGGCCACGATCCGGATCTGCTTGTGAAAGCCGTTGACGGTGAAGGCGTGGACAGTGTTGCCGAGCCAGTCGAAATAGCTCAATGCCGGCGCCGGCGGGCCGATCGAGAGCGTGAAGGCGAGCCGGTGCTGGTCCTCCTCCTGCCGCGGCGCCATGCGCAGCTCCATCACCGATTCGCTGATCAAATCGGAGTAGTTCAAGTCGGTCTGGTGGCTGAGCCGCAGCAGCATGAATGTGTCCAGTTCGCGCGTCCGCTGGTTAAATCGCTCGCAGCGCGTTTAGTGCTGGAAGTATGAGTTCTGCATTGCCACGGCGACTTCCGCCAGCTGGGTCTGGATCTTCTGCAGATACGTCGGGATCCCGTCGACCAGCATCTCCGACAGCTCGGCATATTCCAGCTGGGCGTCGAGCCGTCCCAGGACCCGCTCCGCTGGATCGATCGCCAAGGGGTTTACTTCGTTTCGAATGGCGGCGATCGCGTCATGCGCCTTGCCGACGCCATAGCGAACACTTCGCGGAAAATTGCGCTCCAGGATCAGGAAGGAGGCGACGCGCATCGGGTCCATGTCGCCCACGTGGTGCCTGCGATACGCCTCGATCGAGCAGCAGCAGCGAAGCACCGCCATCCAGTGGATCGTGCGCAGCGCCCCCTCCTGCCGCGGGTCTTCCGTCGGCAGGACGTTGAACTTGTGCTCGATGATGCGGCAGGTGACTTCCACCCGCTCGAGGAACTTGCCCAATTGGATGAATAGCCACCCCTGGTCGTGGGACAGCGTTTGGTCCGTCAGCCCCTGGAACAGCATGCTGCCGGCAATCACCTGCCGGTAGAAATCGTCAGGGGATTCTTCAAAGTGGGTGCGCGCTTCATCGGCGCTGATCGACCAATAGAGGGTGTTGAGGCTTTCCCACATCTCGAGCGAAATGTTCTCGCGGATGCCGCGTGCGTTCTCCCTGGCGCGGGTGAGGCAGCAAAGCAGGCTGCTGGGGTTCTCCGGGTCGAACGCAAGATACGAAGCGACGCGCATTCCCAGAGCGCCGTCGCCTGGAGGGATGGTGGCGGAATCGACGCGCAGGCTCCCGAGCACGCTTTGCCACTCGCGCTGCTGGATGTTGAGCGCCAGGTCGCCCACATCGACTAGCAGGTTGGAGTTAATCAACAGCAGCCGGGCGATGTGCTCCGCCCGCTCGACATAGCGGCTCATCCAGTACATCGAATCCGCGTCGCGCGCCATCATCGGCCGCGCCGGACGATGCGGATGGAACTTCGGCGGATTGAACAGGGCGATCTGAGTCATTGTTGACGACAGCGATTACAGAAGAATTGAGCTTTCCGGTCGCGGCGGCGGCGCGGACGGTATGTCTTCCTCGAGCACCCACGTGTCCTTGCTGCCGCCGCCCTGCGAGCTGTTGACCACGAGGCTTCCTTTGCGCAACGCCACGCGCGTCAGACCTCCCGGCATAACGATCACCTTTTCTCCGTACAGAATGTACGGGCGCAGATCCACGCGTCGGCCCTCAAAATGATCGTCAACCAGGCTCGGACACTGGCTGAGTTCTACCACCGGCTGGGCGATGAAATTGCGCGGATCGTTCTGGATCTTCGCGGCGAACTCCTCGCGCTCGGCGTGCGATGCCTGATGCCCGATCAGCATGCCGTAGCCGCCTGATTCGTTGGTGCTCTTGACAACCATTTCGTGCAGATGCTCCAGCACGTATTTGCGGTCGTTGTCGCGAGCGCAGATGTAAGTCTGCACGTTCGGCAGGATCGCGTCCTGGCCGAGGTAAAACTTGATCATGTCCGGAACGAAGGGATAGATCGCCTTGTCGTCGGACACGCCGGTGCCAACCGCATTTACCAAGGCGAGGTTTCCCATACGGTAAGCGTTCATCAGGCCTGCCACGCCAAGGCCGCTGTCGGGGCGGAAGCAGAGTGGGTCGAGGAAGTCATCGTCGACCCGGCGATAGATCACGTCGACGCGCCGCAGTCCGCCTGTCGTGCGCATGTAGACAAATGAATTGTCCACGACGAGGTCGCGCCCTTCCACCAATTCGACGCCCATCTGCCGGGCCAGGAAGCTGTGCTCGAAGTAGGCGGAGTTGTAAACGCCCGGCGTCAGCACGGCGATGCTCGGGTCGCTCGCGTGCCGGGGCGCAACGTACTTGAGGCATTGCAACAGGTTGTACGGGTAGTCCTCGATTGCGCGGACCCGATAGGTCCCGAACAGGTTTGGAAACACGCGCTTCATGACAGCGCGATTCTCCATGACGTAGCTCACGCCGCTGGGCGTGCGCCCGTTGTCCTCCAGGACGAAGTACTGTCCCGACTTGTCGCGCACCAGGTCCGTGCCGCAGATGTGGATGTAGATGTCGCGCGACACGTTCACGTGCGACATCTCCCGGCGGAACATCTTCGCCCCGTAGATCAGCTCGGGCGGGATCACCTTCTGCTTCAGGATCCGCTCCTCGTGATAGATGTCGCGGCAGAACAGGTTCAGCGCGGTGATCCGCTGAATCAGGCCGCGCTCGATCACGGCCCATTCCTGAGCGGGAACGATGCGCGGAACCAGGTCGAAGGGCCAGACCTTTTCGATCCCGCGCTCGTCGTTGTAAACCGTGAAGGTAATGCCCTGGTTACGGAGGGTGACGTCGGCCATGCGCACCCGGCGGCCAAAGGCGGCGGGGCCCAGCGATCTGAGTTTTGCGGCCAGGGCGGCATAGTGCGGGCGGGGGTCGCCAGGCGCTGCGAACATCTCGTCGAATAGCCCGTCGACCTGATACTGCTCAAACATGCCGGCGGATCCATTCTGCTCGCCGCTGCTGGCGCACCGCCATCGTCCGCTGCAACGCGACTATTTCTTCTTCTTCCCGCCGAGCAGATCGCCAAGTCCCTGCTCGACCACCTTGCCCGCATCGATCGCGGGAGCGGTGGTTGGTTGCGTGGCTGATCTTCCGCCCAGCAGGCCGCCAATCGCGTTCTGTGCCGCCTGGCCGATCTCCGGCGGCAAGGCCTTCGTAAGGCGCTGCTGCGCTTCGGAGCTGAGCTTTCCGATTGTCTCGCCGAGATTCTGGTTCAGCAGGGCCTTAAGCTGCTCGGGCAGCTTCCCCGAGTTTGACGCCTCCGAGGCCATGACCGTCACCACCTGCATCACGACATCCTTCAGCGCGGCTCCATTCTGGGCGCCGTCGGCCGTTCCGATGTTCTTCAGGTTAACCGTCGGTACGTCGAGGGTGACTTCCTGTGCGAGTCCGGGCAGGCCCGGGCGCACGACCACCTGCGCACCCTGGATGGTCAGGTCATCGATGATCAGCTTCAGCGGCCTGGCATTCGGGTCGCCCGCGCTCTTCGGCATCAGGTCCATCGCCGATTGAAAATTCACCTTTCCACCGATCTGCTCGATCACCAGCTTCGGCTTGTTGATGGTGATCGCCTTGACGTGCACCGGGTCGCTGCGTAGCTGTCCGTAGCTCACGCTTACATCCGTGCCGCCAACCGTCAGCATGTGCGGCGCCGAGTAACTCGGCGGCGATGCGATGGAAAGATCCTTCAGCGTGAGGTCGCCGCCGAACAGCGCCAGGTTGGCGCTGACGAGCTGGGTCTGCAGGTTGAGAGAATTGGTGGCCTGCGTTTCCACCGTACGCTTCACGATGCGGTTGAGGTTGAAGTAAATGACCAGCGCGGCGCCAATGAGCACCACCACGAGGATCAGCACCGCCCATTTCAGTATCTTCATAGGACCTCCAGCAATGAATTGTTGCCGGATCGTAAGCCGCTGGCAACATCCTTCCGTCTTGCGCGTGATGCAAATTGACAGCCCGCAGCCTCTGTGCATGATCCGGCGCGGGGCCACAAAGGTGTCAAATGGTCCGACCCACTGCACAGGGAGACCGGCGTATGCTGCTGACCAAACACGAAGGCGAGACGTTTCAGAACCAGACGGTCTATATCAGTGGGCAAGCCTTTATCCGCTGCACGTTCACCGCCTGCACGCTTCTGCTGCGCGAAACAGTCTTCTTCATGGAAGGCTGCTCGTTCGACCGCTGCAACTGGCACCTGGACTGCGTCCTGCTATGGGGTAGTCCCGACTCGCTGCAGTCGGTGAAGATGGTGACCGACCTCATCGAGCAGGGACAGAAACAGATCGAGGCCGCCGCCAACAAGGAGAAACCCGACTCGGAGAAACCCTCACCGGA
This sequence comes from Tepidisphaerales bacterium, assembly GCA_038204465.1. Classification (GTDB taxonomy): domain Bacteria; phylum Planctomycetota; class Phycisphaerae; order Tepidisphaerales; family Tepidisphaeraceae; genus JBBRCX01. The sequence goes on from JBBRCX010000036.1 coordinate 38,627, forward strand.
CCCGTCTTCGCCGTTCGCCTCGTAGCGCCCGCGGCAGCGCCGATCTGAAAGTCAGCGAGCTGTATCATGAGCCGTCACCTGTGGCGCTGGACTGTCGGCTTGCTGCTGATCTTCTGGCTCGGGCCTTTCTCCTCGGCGCTGCTCGCACTCGCCCCCGATCAACTTGTTCTTATCGTCAACTCCAATGTGCCGGCCAGCAAACGGCTGGCGCAGTTCTATGCACAGCAGCGGGGCATTCCCGACGGACGCATCCTGGAACTCGCGCTTCCTTTCCCACAGGAGGAGATGCCGTTCGAGATGTATGACGCGCAGGTCGCCCCGAAGGTGCGTGCGTTTCTGCTCGACAATCACCTCGAGAGAAAAGTCACATGCCTCGTGACTTTCTATGGCGTACCGCTGCGCATTGCCCGCATGCCCAGCACCCCCGCGGACGCCGCGGCGCTTGCCGACCTGCGCCGCGAGGCCGAGTCCGCCCGCAAGGAGCTCGAATCTGCCGTCGCCAACGCCGAACAACTCTCATCCGAGCTCGACCCAACCTTCAAGCGCATCGAGGGTGGCAACCTGGACCAATTGTTCCGTCGCGCCGCGACCGCGGTGAACACCGCCGTCAGCGCGATCGCCAAGCTCCCCGATCCCGACAAGCAGAAGGCGTCCTTCAATCGATTCGTCGAAGTTTATGGACAGTTGAGCGGCCGAGCACGAACGATGGAATTGCGCGCCGGCCCCCAACTGTCGAAGCTTGACCCCCAACCGCCCAGCAAAGCACAGCTGTCCGAAGCGCGCAAGACCCTGAGGGAGACGCAGCAGGCCATCGCGGAATTGGAATCGCACCTGCAGGATGCCAAGTCGCGGCAGCGCATGCTCAGCCTTGCGCGGGCAAACCTCGGACTGATGGACTACGCGCCGCGTGTCGCGGCCCTGGCATTCTTCCTCGAGGCGACGGAAACCGAATCGGCACTCGACAGCGAACTGGCGTTGCTCTGGCAGTGGCCTTACCCGCGCCATCGATGGCAGCCCAACCCGCTTTACTTCCGCACGCGCAGTGCCGGCAGGCGTCCGCCGACGCTGATGGTAATGCGCCTCGACGGGCCGCAGGAGGGATCCGCGCGCGACATCATCGCGTCATCGATGAAAGCCGAGCGCGAGGGACTCAGGGGACGCGTTGTCCTCGACGCGCGGGGCAGGCCCGTCAGCGACCCGTATGGCTTCTACGATCAGGGAATTCGCAATCTCGCGCGGATTGTCCACCAGCATACGCAACTGCCCTTGACCTTCGACGAGAAGGAAACTGTCTTCGGGCCCGGCTCCGTGAAAGACGTCGCGATCTACTGCGGCTGGTACAGCCTGCGCAACTACGTCCCATCCTTCACCTTCGCCAACGGCGCCGTCGGTTTTCACGTCGCCAGCCTCGAACTCGTAAGCCTGCGGACGCCCGGAGAGAAAGGCTGGGTCGCCGGACTCCTGAACGACGGCGTCGTGGGAACGCTCGGTGCGGTCGCGGAGCCTTACCTACAGTCTTTCCCGCCCGCTGATGAGTTCTTCCCACTGCTCCTCACCGGCAAGCTGTCGCTCGCGGAGGTCTATTGGCGAACGACGCCGTTCGCAAGCTGGATGCTCACCTGCATCGGCGATCCGCTGTACACGCCGTTTCGGACCAACCCGGCGCTGAAGGTGGAGGACCTGCCGCCCGCCCTCCGTTCCTTGATCCCGAGTCCCGCCTCGACCCAACCCGCTCAACCCACTCAACCCTCGACTCTTCCTGCGCATTGAGGAGCAATCCTTCCCGCACCACGCCGCGCCAGAGCCATCGCCGCCCGGATCCCTTCCCGGTGCGGTCCCGTTTTTCAAGCGTCTTCTCCCGGCGGCCGATAATTGTTCGGAGAACGATATGCCCGTCCAGTTGATCTGCCCCAACCTGCGCTGCCGGAAGTTCTTGTCGGTCCCGGACGACGTTCGCGGCAAGCTCGTAAAGTGCCAGCACTGCCAGACCAGCTTCCGCGTTCCCGAGAGCGGCAAGAAAGCCGAATCCGCCCCCGCCACCCCCGCGAAGTAGCGGGTCGACGGCCGCATTAACTCCTCGCCATCCTCCGATTCGCCTTCCTGTTTTTTGTTTTTCCGGGCCTCTCCCGATATGTTGCCGCAGCGCCGCACGCAGCCTGGCGGCGAGCCAAAGCATCCCTTATAGTTCCGCGACCATGAGCGAATCGCGAGAACTGCCGTCCCGTTCCTCAACCCCAACCGTCAACTACGCCCACGGCTCGATCTTCGCGCCGACCGGATCGCCGCTGCTTCGCCTCGGCGGCGGACTGGGCATCGCCGCCTGCGTCGTCGGCCTCGCGATCTTCCTCGCCGCCTGCGCGGGTTTGAAGATGTCGGTCGCGCTCTCGCCCATCCCGGTCATCCTTGCGGTGCCGGGATTCATCCTCACGCTGATCGGCGCCACCACTCAGAAGCACATGATCGCCGAAGACACGCACGTGCTCGCAGCCTTCTTCCCCTGCATCCTCGGCATCGCCGGCGGCCTCCTCGAAATGGCCGTCTGGCTCCAGTGGCACATGTTCGCCCGCTAAGCCGCGCCTCGTCCGCAGCCCAACCCTCCACGAATGATCGCGGCCGCACCATAGCACGGGCGTCCCCGCCCGTGCATTTGCCCTTTTCTCGATTAACGGCCTCACCAAAAAAACCAAAAACTCCCCGCGCCCATCGTTCTCCCCGCACCTCAGTTCATCCCCATCCCCTTCAAGTTCTTCAAGCTGATCCCAAGGCTCTCGAACGGATCGCGGTAGCACGTGTCCTGCTCCACGATGTACCATTCCACTCCCGCCTCCTTGCACGCCTTCAGAATCCCCGGCCAATTCAGGTTCCCCTCGCCCACTTCCGCCATGAACTGCGTCCGGTCCGGCTTGATCGCCATGTCCTTCAGATGCACGCAGGGAATCCGCCCGGAAGCCTTGCGGATCCAGGCGATCGGATCACCGCCGCCATGCGCGATCCAATAGGTGTCGATTTCCATCCACACCGTCGGATCGAGCCGCTCGAACAGGATTTGGAACGCCGTCTCCCCGTCGAAGCGGGCCAGCTCGTGGCTGTGGTTGTGATACCCCAGTGAAACGCCCGAGCCCTGGAAGCTCTTCGCGATGGCGCTGTAATCCCGGGCGAAGTCCAGCCAGTCCTGCGTCGTATAGCTGTTCTGGAAGAAGCCTCCGATGGCGGTGTAGCGGCAGCCCCACAGCTTGTGCTCGTCGATCACCGCCTGCCGCTCATTCTTCAGCCGGTCCAGCGCGACGTGCGTCGCGCAGCAGGCGAGTCCCTCGTTCTGCAGGACCTTTGCCAACTCCTTCGGATCGATCGGCCCCAGCGCCGAGCACTGCACGGCTTCATAGCCGAGCTTCTTCACTTTCGAAAACGTCTTGGCGATGTCGGACGGGGTCTGCGTGTATTCACGCAGCGTGAAAAGCTGAGCGGCCAGGGCGGACGAAGGCATGTCGTGTTTCCTCTCTAGGCGGTTTCAAAGAACGAATCCAAACGGCCGAGAATAACTTTGCGCCGCCCGACACAAAAGCCGCGGCTCGCCGCGCCGGCAGTCTCGCGCCGCCAAGGAGTGCTCCGGGCAATCAAGAGCCAAAACACGGTTTTCGCGCCAAAAATCCATGCCCAACCCATGCCCCACCCATGCGATCCCCATCGCCTCCCCAAGCGGCGACCATCCACGCCCCATCGAATCCCAATGAAGCTTCCAGCGCCCCGCCACCGCGCACCCGAGAACCTCCCACCTCAGGCCCGACGTCTGGCCAACCCATGCCATCCGCTCGCCAGCCGCTGACCGGTAATCCACCGCCGCAAAACCGCTCGCCTTCCAGCTCGCCGCCCGCCCAGTTTCTGTCTGCCGACTCGACTTTGAGGGTGGACGAGGATCTTCATTCGCCATGCTGTCTTGACCACAGCATTCCACGTATCTACGCTTACAGCGGATCCCGGAAGGGGGTCGGGAGTACTTATTGATCCCAGAAGGGGGTCGATCCCAGAAGGGGGTCGGGAGTACTTATTGGCAATTCGTTGCGTCGTCGGTAGCATGTCTGGCCATGGCGAGGCGTCTGCGAAAGGCACCGGGCGGGATTGTCTTTCACGTGCTCAACCGTGCTGCGCGACGAGGAAAACTATT
>JBBRCX010000037.1:0-41610 GCA_038204465.1 Tepidisphaerales bacterium
GGTGGCGAGCGGATCTCCCCACCCGCCATCCGCGTCCTGACCCGCGAGCACCGCGCGAAGAAGCCGGCTATAGAGCGCGACGTGATTCTGGCACAACTCCTCGAGGCGGATGATGGCCATGGCGGCAGTCGGGATGGCCCAGCCGCCTTCTAATTCAAAGCGGAACGATCCCTCGGTGCGGTTGGCGACGAGTTCACGAAACAGCCGTTCGTAAGAGCGGAGATTCCAGAGTCTTTCGATGTGTCGTACGGTAATCATGCGAGGGCGCCTCCATGCCGCCCGGCTTCTGTTAGGGTGAAGTATACCCTAACACTTACCGCACTGTCAAAACAAAAAATCGGAAAAGTCGAGGAGGGGGACGCGGGCTCATACGGCTGGGGCGGCTTTGAGCTTTCCGGGGAGCTGTTCAGCCGTACGCGGGGCAAAGCTCCGCCAGAAGTGGAGGGGGATGTTACCCATGGCGATCAGCGACAATTGGACCGCCACGAAGCCGATCAGGGCATAGAAGGCCGAGTCCATGAAGCCGTAGGAGTGCAGTCCGATCCCGAGCATGTTGGTGCCGAACCAGGACCAACTGGTGACGACGTTGCCGAAGATCGCGAGGAGCATCATGCCGCGTTCGCGCACCAGCCCGCTCCAGCGCGCGTGCAGGATGAGCGCGTTCCACAGCACGATCAGCACGGCGCCGTTCTCTTTCGGGTCCCATCCCCAGAAGCGTCCCCAGGATTGATCGGCCCAGATGCCGCCCAGGATCGTGCCGACGAAGCTGAACAGCATCGCGAAGCAGATGATGCCGTAGGTCATTCGCGCCAACCCCTTGCCCTTGTCGGCGCTGAGCTTCGAAGTGAACAGCCCGAGCAGGACGTACAGCACCGCGATCATGCCCGCCAGGAAGGTCGACGCGTAGCCGAGCGTGATCACCACGACGTGCGTCGCCAGCCAGAAATTCGTGTCCAGCACCGCCTGCATCTGCTTCATCGTGTCGCCGTCGGCGGACAGGTACTGCGCGATAAGCAGCGAACAGAACCCCATGATCGCGGCGACCGCGCTGCCGATCCCGTTCCTGAACAGGGCCTCGAGGCCCGCCGCCAGCACCACCGCGCCCCACGCGATGAACACCGCGGAAGAATACAGGTTCGTCACCGGCGGGCGCCCCGAGATGTAGATGCGGGAAACGAGTCCGAACGTGTGAACCACCAGCGCCACCAACAGGACGCACAAAGCCGTTCGGGCGAGGGGGCGCGCCCAGGCAATCCATGAGCCGCACGCGAGAATGAAGACGAGCACATACAGAGCCATGCAGAGCGTGAACGGGTCGAAGCGGTTGAAGAACGCTTCAAAGTCGACTTTCTGCATCTCCGCCGCCCGGTACTGATGCAGCAGGTCCTGGTATTCCGCCGCGCCCTGATTGAACTCGTCGGCGCGCCCGCCGTGATAGTCCTGCACGAGCGCGATGAACGCCTTCAGCGCCGGGTGTGGTTCCTTCCGCTCGCGCGCGGTGTCGATCGCCTGTCCCACTGTCTGCCACTGCTCGTCGTCGCGCAACGGGGGCACCAGGAACAGCGTTTCCAGCTCCGCGAGCCTTCCGTAGAGGCTGACGCGATCGACGAGCTCGACGATTTTTCGCTGAAACAGGTCGCGCCGCTTGGGCTCGACGGCCTTGGCCAGTTCAAGCTGCTTCTGGAGCTTCTCGCGCGACGCGAGGACTTCGTTCAGCGAGAACAGCTTGCGCTTGGGGTCGAGGCCCAGGAGGTCGACGAGTTCCGGGTGATCGATTCGAAACGCTTTTTCCTCGATGGCCTTTGCCGGCGTTCCCATGACGTCGAGAAGCCATCGGATCGCCGGCTGCTTGCCGCCGTCGATGTCGATTCTTTCGCGTCCGCTGATGATCTTGAGGCTGTTGCGCGCCAGGGTATCCAGCGGCATGGTGCGGCCGTCGTAGGTCACCGGGATTCGGCCGAAGGCATCGAGGTTGTAGGGCCGCTGCGGCGCCGACGCCCGCGCGAACATCGCGGCAACCGCAATCAGGCAGGCCACCGTCACGCCCGCGGGGAGGAGCCACGATCGAGGATCGCGGATTTGGGCCTGCGCCTTGCCGCGCGTCGTGCCAACCTTCGCTTGCGCCGGCGCGAAAGTTTTGAGAATGAAGTTGATCAGATGGGCGCCGAAATGCACGAGCATTCCCAGCGCACCCAGGCCGCACGCGACGTAGGGCAGGAGCCATCCCGGGTTGCGCACCACCTGCAAGACGGTGGTCTTGTCGCCCGGCTTGAAGCTCTGCTGATAGAAAGTCTCCCCGCCGTAGCGCAGTGGATGGTTCATCCAGATGAGCGCTTCGCGGTCCTGGTTTTGCGGCGGATCGACGAGCCGGATGCGGCTGGCAAAGTTCTTGGGCGTGTCGGTCCCGAGGTAGCGGTCATGCGAGAACTTCAACAGGTGAATGGTGTAGGGCTTGTAGTCGCGCTTGAAGCGCAACTGCAGCAGATAGTCTTTTCCGTCCACGCGCACCCGCTGCGGCCCATCGATGAAGAGCGACACGAGATAGGTTCCGAGCGATTTTTCACCGCGGCTTAGGGTTACGTACGCTGAGGGCGCGTCGACGGCCTCGGCTTCGGTTCCCGGAAACTTGGGGCGCTCTACCGCAGTGATGCCGACGCCGACCCCGGCCGTCGCGCGGGCGTCCTTCACGCCTTGCTGAGCCGCCTGCTGCGGCCCGAGCACCTGCGAGTTGGCGTAAAACGCATCGACGTGAACGTCGAAGGGAAGCTTCGAGTCGCGGATCAGGCTCCGCTGCAAGAGCCGTGACTGTGGGACGACCGTGACATTGTCATGATCTTCGGGCGACGGGTCGATGACCGCGAGTTCCGCGTGGCGGACCTCCTGCGCGTAATTCACCGAGCCGCCCTCATCGATGGTCATTTGCCCTTCGCGGGCAAATACGCTGGTGAAGACTTCGCCCACCAGCAGCATGATCAAGCCGCTGTGAATCAGGATGATGCCGATGCGCTTGCGGTTGAACTTGAACCGCACCGAATGTGCCGCCAGGAGGTTAGCCAGCAGAAGGATGATGAGGGTGTATCCGCCGGGCAACGGCAAGCGTCCGGGGAATCCGGCCGCCCCGGCCGCGGGGCGCTTCATGAAAAGCTGGAGGTCGATCCAGGTAAAAAAACTGTGGAAGTACCGCGCCTGCACGGTGGAGATGTCGTAATCGATCTGCGCCCAGGTGCCGGCGAAAACCAGCAGCATGCTCAGCGCGAGCAGCGCGACCGTCAGCCGCAGGGAAGAGAGCGGGGCCAGAAGTTTAGTCAGCCTTGGGCTCAACGGCGTCTCCCGCAAACTGAACGGACCCGAGGAACTTCAAGAACGCGTCCTTCTGTGCCCCAACCGCAGAATCCGATCCCTGGAGCTTGAAGAAGTAAAAATCCTGCCCCTGAAACGCGATGGCGACGACCACCCGCCGGGCCTGGCCGTCCTCGCCCGGCCCGGTGATATCCACGAGGAACGCATCGCTGCCAGCGACCTTCGCTTCGAGGGGGTTGGCCTGCTTCACGTCGTCCACGGGCGGCAGGCCGACCTGGCCGCGCCAGCGATTCACGTTGTCGAGGAAGGTGCCGATGTCGCCCTGGCCGAACCGGGTCACGATCATCTGCACGGCTTGCGGGCCCTCGCCTATGTGGAACGAGAGGACGCGAGGCGGGGCGGCCTGCGAGTCCTGCTCCCATCCTGGGGGCGTGGTCCACTTGCTCAGCTTTACCGCCCCGGCGGCGCTCGGCTGGCTCGTGGGCGCGACGCCGTGAGAGGGGAAACGGATCGATCTGACGAAGGCGTCGAAGTTTCCGGCTTGAGCGGTCACCACGTCGCCCGGCCCTGACATCTTGAAGAACCAGATCTGCTCCGACCTTGGCACGATCGCCGCGAGCATCCGCTGCTTTTCGTCCGGCTTTTGCTTCCCCGGGGCTGTGAGGTCGACCACGTCAACCCCGACGCCGGAAACGTCGAGATGCTTTACCACCCTGGGCAGATCGGCTTCGGTTGAGGGTGGGAGGCCAAGTTCCTTTTCCCATCGATTGACGTTGGGCAGGAGCGCGCCGGAGGTCGCGGTGCCGGGCAGGGGCACGACGGTGAGCATTACTTCAGGCTTCTCATTCACGAGGAAATTGGCGAAGCGCATCTGACCCGCGGGCAGCGGCTTCCATCCTGCCGGCACGGTCCAGGTCACGGGCGGGGTGGATGGAACCAGGGCCCCGGCATTGTCCGGGGGCGGCACATCTTTGGGCGCCGAGTAGGCGCGGATCTGCTCGTCCCGATCGCAGCCAGCGAGACAGGCTGCCGCGAGAAAAAGGGAGAGGCTCAGCGCTACTCGGGAGGGATAAGAGAACACTCTGATCGTACTTTAGCGGCCGCGCGCCTGTTTTCCCACCGGGCGTGCGGGTGCGGCTCCCACTTCTATCGGCTCAGAATCTTGCAAAAACTCAGGCGAATCGCGACGGAGTCTGGGCGGAGGTTTCGAAAGGCTCGGGTCCGAGCACGAGCGTCGAGAAGACCATCAGCCTCGCTTGCGGATCGCGCCACGCCGTCGCGGGCAGGCCGAGCTTCTCGGTGCACAGGCGGGCGAGCAATTGCTCCTTGTTCCACCCCGTCTCCCGCGCCACCTGCGGAAGGAAGCAGCCGGCCCTGCCTTCGTGAATGAGATAGATTCCGTCGTTCAGCAGATCGAACTCGGTGGGTGAGAGCGCGGGACGCAGGGGCGAGAGGACGCTGATCTCCAGTTCCAGGCGCGGCAACTCGTGGGAGGTAACCGCCCGATACACGAAGCGCGGGTCTTCGAGCACACCCTGGGCGGCGTGCACCACTGCGCGGTGCAGGGGCTCGGTTGCGTCGAGCCGGCCGACGCAGCCGCGAAGCTCGTGCGTCTCGAGCTCGTGGAGCGAGACGAAACATCCGGCAGGCTGGCTGAGCTCGGGATCATCCGATTCAAAAGGCGCGAGCGGCTGGCCGGTGAGCGTGGAGCGGATCACTCGCCGGGCAAGTTGAAGGAGGGCGTCGCGCTGATCGGGGCGCAACAGCATTTGTCCTCAAATCCTAGCACTGTCTACAAACAACGGATACTTATAATAGGCGCATGCGTCGCCTGAGGGCACGCTGGGCACCGTGGCTTGCGGTGTGGCTCGTGACCCAGTCCGTGAAGTGCCGTCGGCAACGGCGGGTTGTCCTCGTACGAGAGGGGACGGATCGCATGGTCTTTGCGGAGTTCGTCACGGTGGTGGTGATCGTGGTGGTCGTGCTGATGCTGGTCATGACGGCCTCACAGAACCGCCGGCATACATTCCGGACAGACCTGCGGTTGTGCCGCGGCTGCGGCGCCAGCCATCCGCCGTTCGCGCAGTTCTGCAGCCGATGCGGGCGCAAGCTGTCGTGAGCTGGAACGACTTTCTCCCTGCGCCAGGGCACAGGGAGCATGCCCGGTCCGAAGAGTCCTGGGGGCTCTTTCGTTAAAGGGGTTGTGCTATGGCAGCGGTAAAGACTTTCTTCAACCGTTCCCGTCCGCCGGGCGATCCGACCGTCGCGGCGCCGGGTTCGCGCTATCCGCGATTCGGCTCGCCGTGGCTGGTGCTGATCGCGGCGGCCGTCGTGATTTACCTGGGATACTTCTGGTTCGAGCGGCGCGTCGTCGTCGGCGCTGACGACGTGCTCGTGCTGATGAGGAAACACGGCACGCGCAGCGTGGCGGGCGACCAGGTGATCATCCCCAACGCCGCGACCTACCCGGGCGGTGCGGACGCCTGGAAGAAAGAGTTCGGCGACGCCAATGGCATCCTGGAAGGCGTGTACCTCACGGGCACGTATTTCGGCTTCAGCCCATTCGATTACGAGCGTCAGGTCGTGCCGGTGGTGACGGTGCCATCGGACAAGGTCGGGATTGTCATCCGAAAGTTCGGGGCGCCGCTGTCGGCGAATCAGGTGCTGGCGGATCCATCCAGGGGCCAGCGCGGCCCACTTCCCGGCTACCTCCAGCCGGGGCGCTATCCGGAGTATTCCAATCCGTACGCCTTCGAGGTGAAGCTGGTGAACCCGGTGGTGATCAATCCCGGGCAACGCGGGGTGGTCACGCTGATGGCGGGGCGCCCCGCGACGGACCCCAACCAGTATCTTGTGAGCGCTGGCGAGCAGGGCGTGCAGCGCACGCCCGAGCCAGAGGGCTACAAATACATCAATCCGTTCGAACGTCGCGTCACGCCGGTCTTTGTGACGAGCCAGCGGTTCGAGATGGGCGGACAGGACGCCATCCGGTTCCCCTCCTCCGACAGCTTCGAGATCAAGATGGAAGGGTTTGTCGAGTGGTCGATCGACCCGGACATGCTCCCGCAGGCGTACGTAGCGTACTCCGAAGGCGGCGAATTGATCCCGTTCATGGAGGAGAAGGTGATCCTGCCGTATGCGCGCAGCTACTCGCGGCTTGTGGGCAGCCGGTATACAGCACGGCAGTTCATCAGCGGCGACACGAAGCTTCAGTTTCAGAAAGAGTTTTCCGAGAACCTGATGCGCAAGTGCGGCGAGCAGGGGATTCGCATTCATCAGGCGCTGGTGCGCGACATCGTCCCGCCGGATGCGATCCGCAACCCGATCAACGAGCGCGAGATCGCCCGGCAGCAGATCAAGACGCTGGAGGAGCGGATCAAGGTCGCCAGGAGCCAGGCGGAGCTGGCGACGCAGGAGCAGATGGCCGACCAGAACCAGAAGATCGGTGAGGCAAACAAGGCGGTGGTGACGGTCGTGAAGCAGGCAGAGCAGGCGCGCGACGTCGCGGTCACCAAGGCTCAGCAGGAGCTGGCGGTTGCGAAGCTGCGGCTCGAGGCGGCGCAGAAGCAGGCGGACGCGCTGGTGGCGCGCGGGAAGGCGGACGCTGACGTGGTGTTGTTCAAGCGGTCGGCGGAGGCCGAGCCGCTGCGGCAACAGGTGGCGGCGTTCGGTGACGGGAATGCGTACGCCCGCTACTTCTTCTATCAGAAGGTTGCCCCGTCGATGAAGTCGATCCTGACCAACACCGACGGTCCGTTCGCGGATGTGTTCAAGCAGTATCTGTCGAACGCGCAGAGCCCGCCGGTGAAGGCAACCGGCGAGCGTGAGAAAGTGACGGAGGTGCGGCCATGAACCTGTCCTTCCTGCGATTTCGAGGCGAGCGGTTTCGAATCCTGGTGCGTGCGGCGGTGACGCTGGCGGTCGTGGTGTACGGCGTGTACCTGGGTACCCGGTGGATCGTGATGCGGGTGTATGTGCCGCACGACAAGGCGCTGCTGGTCATCAACAAGTTCGGCGACCCTCTGCCGCCCGACCGGCTCGTCGTGCCGCGCGGCGAAGAGCACTACAAGGGCGTAAGAGAGGAAGTGCTCGGGCCCGGACGCTACTTCTTTAACCCGATCTCCTACGACACCGAGCTGGTGGATCTTGTGAAGGTGCCGGCGGGCGAGCCGGAGAACTGGTCCTGGACCCCGGAGGGGATGCTCAAGGACAAGAACACGGCGCCGATGGTCGGGTTGGTGGTGGTCAACGAGGGTAAGACGCCGGCCAGCGAGCAAGAGGTGGTTGACATCGGCTACAAGGGCGTGCAGCGCGAGGTGCTGACGCCGGGCACGTACAAGATCAACCCGAAGAGGGCGAAGGTGGACCTGATGCCGGCGGTGGTGGTCCCCCCCGGGTCGGTCGGCGTCGTCACTCGCCTGATCGGGGACACACGCGACGTCGACAGCGCCCCCATCGTGGTCGCAATCACGACCGGCCCGACTACCGGGCCCTCCACGATCCCGTCGTCGCGGCTTGTGGTCGGCGCGCGGCAGCGCGGCATTCTCAAAGACGTGCTGCAGCCCGGGATCTACTACCTCAACCCGCGACTCGTGAAGGTGAGCGTGATGCCGGTCGGGTACGACGAGATCACGCTGGAAGCGCCGCGGAACCCGGTCCATTTTCTCAGCTCCGATGGGTATCAGGTCGAAGCGGATGTGACGGTGGTTTGGGGGCGCACGCCCGCAGACGTTCCGAGCATCGTGGCGACGATCGGGAACACCGACGACGTGCGCGTGAAGGTGGTCGAGCAGGCGCTTCGCGCCGCATGCCAGAACGAGGGCGCGAATTACAACGCCCAGGACCTGATCCAGGGCAAGACCCGGACGAGATTTCAGGAGGCGCTGTCGGCGTCGCTGGACCAGCAGGTGGCGTCGCGCCACGTGCACGTCCTGCTGGCGCTCATCCGCAACATTCAGATCAGGGACGGCAGCGGCGCCGACCAGTCCGAGGGGCTGCTGGCTACGATCCAGCGCGCGAACATCGAGATCGAGCGCGAGCTGACCAACAAGCAAAAGACGCAGACGGCGATGGTAACGGCGAACCACCAGGAGGCGCTCAAGCTGGTGGACGTGGCGCGCGAGACGGTGGCGTCGGAGACGAACGTGAGGGTGGCCAACATCGCCGCCAACGCGCAGAAGAAGGCCGCGGAGATCGGCGCGCAACGCGAGGTGGACGTGGCGGGGGTGGAACTGCAGATCGCGCAGCTGGATGCGCAGCGCATCCTGATTCTGGGCAAGGCGGCCGCCGACGTAGATCGGCTGAAGAACGAGGCCGACGCGAAGGGGGCAAAGATGTTGGTGGATGCGTTCGGCTCCCCGCAGGCATATAACCAGTACATCTTCGCGAAGAACTTCGAGCCGACGGAACTGCGGATGATCTTCGCCGGGCCGGGGACGTTCTGGACAGATTTGAAGACGTTTCAGGAGATTGGCGCGGGGCAATCGATCCAGAAGGCCCAGGAGAAGAAGTGACCGAGTCGAGAGATTCGGCAGATCATGTTATCCACCGCGTTGTGCACCGAGGAAAGTCAGGCTTCTGGTTTTAATCAGCTTTGCTCATCATCTTCATCTGTGCGTATCCCATTTCTCCCACGTAGGGCTCGGCTCTGCGTGGTGAAGAGATGATTCCACTGATATAACCCCCGCGATGAGTTCGAGCGTGAAGCCGCGAATCCTGACCGGAGATACTCCCACGGGGAGGCTGCATCTCGGCCATTACGTGGGGAGCGTGGAGAACCGTCTTGCGCTGCAGGACGAGTATGACTGCTACTTCATCATCGCCAACACGCACGCCTTCACGACCCGCGCCGACCGCCCGGCCGAGATCCGGCAGAGCGTGATCGACATTGCGACTGACTACCTGGCGGCGGGAATCGATCCGAACAAGAGCACCATGTTCATCCAGAGCGAGGTGCCCGCGATTGACGAGCTGACGTTTTTCTTCGCGATGCTGGTGCCGTACCCGCGCCTGATGCGCAATCCAACCCTGAAAGACGAGATCCGCGACAAGAACCTGGGGGAGAATTACCCGTTCGGGTTTCTGCTGTACGCGATCGGGCAGATCGCTGACATCCTCGCGTTTCGGCCGGCCCTGGTTCCGGTGGGCGAAGACCAGCTGGCGCACCTGGAGCTCACGCGGGAAGTTGCCCGGCGCTTCAACCAGATGTATTGCGGCGTCGATCCTCACACGCAGGACAAGGACTATGTGAAAGCGGGCGGGCTGTTCCCGATTATCGAACCGAAGCTGGGGCGCGTGAAACGCCTGGTTGGAATCGGCGGGCCGGGCCCGGGCGGCGAACTGCTCAAGATGAGCAAGTCATTGGAGAACGCGATCTTTCTTTCCGATGACGCCGACACGGTGCAGAAGAAGGTGATGTCGATGTACACCGATCCCAGGCGCCTGCGCGCCACGGACCCCGGTACGGTTGAGAACAACCCGCTGTGGATTTTCCACGAGGCGTTCAACCCCGATGCCGCGTGGGTCGCGGAGCAGCAAGAGGCTTACCGGCAGGGGAAGGTGGGGGACGTGACGATCAAGCGCAAACTGATCGAAGTGCTGAACACGATCATCGAACCCATCCGCGCCCGGCGGAAACAATTCGAGGACACGCCTGAAGATGTGCTGGAGGTCCTTCGCGAGGGGACCGGGCGCGCCAACGAAGTCGCGGAAGAAACGCTGGGGCTCGCCAAGGCGGCGATGAAGCAGGACTACTTTGGACGAAAGCTCTCGCTGCTGTGAAAAACCGTCGACTCACATCTGCTTAGGAGGCGGCACTACGGGCGGCTGCCCCGGCGGGGGCGGACTCACCGGCGGCCGCGTGGGGTAGCCGTACGCCTGCGGCGACGGCGCAACTTGCTGAAATCCGCCGTACGGATACTGAACCTGCGTATATTGCGCCTGGTACTGGCGCTGCCAGGCCCGAAGACGCGAGACGCCTGAAGCGCCCTGGATGAGCCAGACGAGTTGCAGTCCCAGCAACAGCAATGGGACGGCCAGGATGAGGAGAGTGATCCCGGCCTGGAACGGAAGCCGGGTGAACATCGGGATCGTTCCAACAGCCGGGCACAAGAAACACAGCAGCCCGAGGATGGTCAGCACAAGCGCCGTAACGATGCCCGCAAACGATCCGCGACGAACGAGCAGGCCCAGCCCCACCATCAGGATCGCGCCGATGATCGCGGCGATGCAGATTCCGACGAAATAGGCGCGCAAGATTTCAGGGGTGAACATTCCCTGCGCTTCGGGAGGAAGCGATGGCCGCTGCTGCTCAAGGATTTGATTCATGTTCAGGACGCTGGAGGCGATGCCGATGTACCCGCCGCACACCAGGAACAACACGCCAACGACGAACATCACGATGCTTGCCCGGCGTGCCGGCGCCAAGAGGTCAGGCGTGCCTGGCTGCGCCGGCTGGTAGTAATCGAAAGAAGGCGGCGAGTAGGGTGGCGGGTACTGGCTCACAATTCTCCGATGCAGGCGGCCGGTAACGGCGGCTTTCGTGCGGCGCGTGGTGCGAGGGGATGGTCCTCGTGGGGCGCCGGAACGTCAAGAGCTTCCGCGGCTTCCCCGGTTGCTGTCGGCGGCACAGCAGGAGGCGATCACCGCCGCGGCGACGGCAGCGGTCTCGACCCGCAGGATCGTGTCTCCGAGCGCCACCGCCAGCATGCCGGCACTGACGAATTGAGCGGTCTCGTCATCCGTCCATCCGCCTTCGGGGCCGATGAACAGGGTCAGGCGGGTGGCCGACGCGGATTCGGTGAGCGCCCGGAGCAGCGTTCTTGTAGTGCCGGCCGTGGTAAGAAAAAGAGCGAGACGTCCGGAAGAATCCGTTTCGCGCGTTTGTTGGACCGCGCGAGCGAGGGGCGTTAATTCGTCGATCTTCATCACCCCGCTGCGGCGCGATTGTTTCGCGGACTCGGTGGCCAGCCGGACCCAGCGCTCACGCTTATTCTTTCCCTGAGGGAGCACGACGCTGCGCGCCGTGGCGATCGGGATGAACCTGTCGGTGCCCAACTCGCTGAGTTTCTCGACCATCCAGTCCGCGCGCTCTCCCTTGGGGACGGCGGCGGCGATATCCCACCTCATTCGCGCAGTAGGCGGCTCGGCAACGGATTCCACCTGAACGCTTGGCGTGTTCATCCCATCCAGGAGCAACAGGGCGCTGCCGGTGCGTCCCGCGTCGTCGAAGACTTCAACGGCCGTGCCGGATTGCAGGCGCAGCACATCGCGGGCGTGGCGGGCTTCTTTGGGAAGCAGCGCTACAACGCCGGTGTGCAGTTTTGGGACGTGGATCCGGCGCATGTGCCGGGGATTATGAGGCCCGCCTCGGGGGGCGGCAACAATTCGTTGCGGGCCGTTCGGCGCAAAGTTATCATGGGCTTCAAGTCGTTCCGATTAGGGCAATGGAGTCGCCGTCGCAGCGTTGCGTGCGTTCGCCAGCGCCGCTGCTGAGGAAGAAGGGAGTCGCGATGGGTCAGGCCGCTGTGGACCTGCCCGATCCACTGGACACGCCACCGCCCGCGAGTGCTTCGAGCACCGATGATCTGCTGGCGCAACTGGCCGGCGAAGAGATCGATCGGCTGCTCGCGGACGCGGAGGGGCGCAGCGCGCGTGAGGATACCGCGGCGCCGACAGTTCCCGATCCTTTTGGGGCTGAGTTTGCCGACGGATTTTCTCCCGCCCCCGCGCCGCCAAGCCATTATCTTCAAGACGTCACCGACCCAGCGGAGCGCGAGGCCTTGCTGGCCCGCTCCGAAGCAACCGATGTCGAGGCTGAATTGGCCGAGGTTGCACCAGCCGATCGAATCGAGGCCGACCTTTCCAGGCAGCTTGGCGCGGTTTTGGACGAGATCGAGGCGGGGGACGGCGCGCAGAAAGTGAAAGCTGCGCCTGAAGCAAGCCCGTTCTCGACCGCGCTGTCCGCCTCGGAGGCGCCCGCGGACGCTGCGATGCCGGATGCGCTGCTGCAGGTTTCCGAGGCCGCCCCCATTATCGTTGCAGCGTCGGCGCTAGCGCCGCCGGCCGATGCCGAAGAAATGCCAGCAGAGGAACTGTCTGTCGACCGCGAGACCTCGACGGAAGAGCGCGAAGGTCTGAGCGCCGCCGCGCTGCAGGGTGAAGCACTCGTCGAATCGCGGCTTGCAGAGGAGGCTGAGCAGCTCCCGATTTACCTGCGTCCGCTCGAGTGGCTCAATGCCCCGCTGGAGGCCTGCCCGGAAGGCGTGCGCGAAGCGATTGGAAAAATCGCGGTCGTCACTCTCTTCAACGCGGTGGCCGTTCTTCTCTACGTCGTGATCTTCCGACGGCATTAGGCCGCGTCAGTCAGGCCTTATCTTCCACGTCCCAGGCGCAGCATCATTTCCCATGGCTTGACGCAGCTTGTCGCGATGCGATTGGCGTAGTGCAGCGCCCATGCCCGGCGGGAGTGCGCGCTGGTGTTGGCTTTGGAACTGTGCATCGCCAGCAGATGATGGAAGATGCAGGCGCCGGCCGGGATCGGGACGGGGAGCTCGGGCTTCAGGGCGAAGTTCACGTCCGGGACCAGGTGCGGCGTGTCCCTGATCGCGCGGTGGTTGACCAGTCCGAGCTTGTGCGAACCCGGGATGTAGTGCATGCAGCCATTCTCGATCGTGGCGTCGTCGAGCGCCATCCAGCAGGTGATGCCGGCGGTATTGGGGGTGACCTTGAAGTACGAGTTGTCCTGGTGCAGAGGTTTTTCGGAGCCTGAGAAAGCGGGCTTGAGGAAGACCTGGTCGCTGTAGAGGAGGATTTCCCCGCCTCCGCCGGTCAGCGTGGAGACGATGTCGAGGATGTTGGGGCTGGCGGCGATCGAGCGGAAGAACTCATCGCTCGGAGCGAGGTCGGCGAGCTTGCGGAGAGTCGGCTTTGCGACGACGCCACCGCCTGCTGCGCTCTCGACCACGAAGCTGACCTGCCGTCGGTCTGTCGCGGCACCCTGCTTTTCCAGGATCGTCTTCTGAATCTCATCCACCTTGCGGCGGAGCGTCACCAGATCGTGCGGGGAGACGAGGTGCTCGACCACCACGAACCCGTTCTCGGCAAAGAAATCCGTTTGAACTTTCGAAAAACTCACCGGCTTGCTCCTGTTGGAGTGGCACAGGCGTCATGCATATCGTACACAAACGCGAGCGCGGCAGTCTCGCTTCGCTCGAGCTCCACACTTCGATCATGCACTCTTTCGCGGCCGGGGTTGGCGCGCGAGCCAGTGCAGGACGGCCTGGCGGATCAGGCCGGCGCGGGTGAGGCCATGCTTGCCCGCGGCGGCGTCGGCGGCGGCGAGGAGCTGGGGGGTCATCGTGATCAAGACGCGTGCGGCCCTTTGGTCGGCTGGCTTGGGCGGACGGCCGCGCTTTTTTGGGTGAGGCTTGGCATTGGCGGTACGCTTGGCGCGCGTGGCGGAGAATTCGGCATCGTACTGATCCGATTCGTAATTGAACTGCTCGCGCGTCATCCGTCCGTATCGGCCGGGAAGCCATGGGGCCAGGGGCTTGTTCTTTTTCATTATCGTCTCCTGCGCCGGCGGCGCTCTTTGGGCGTGAGCGGACGGGCGTGGATCACAAAGATCGCGTCGTCCGCGTCCACCAGGTACATCACCTGTATGACTCTCCCGCCCGGCATCGGCCCGGCAACCAGCCATTTCTCGTTGCCAATCGGCTTCGGATCAGGCCGGCGGGCGTTGTTCACCACGTACTCGACATCGCTGGCCGTCAGTCCATGGCTTTCGACCTTGCTGATGTTCCATGCGATCCGCGAAAGTCATAGGACATCATTTACAGTATATACGGATAATCGGATCGTTGCAATCGTGGATCCGCGAGCGCAGTGGTGAGCGGTCTTACCAGGCGCTGTCGTCCGCCTTCTGCAGATAGGTGAAAAAGCACATCTGCTCGATCGCCTCATTCATCCCGCGGAGCGCGAAGAGTTTGAAGAACCAGGCGCGGTCCTGCTCGGTGGGCTCGGCGGGGGGCGCGGAGGCAGCGCCGACCAACTCTGCCGCGGGGATCCCCATGAGGTAGTCACAGAGGTGGAGGATGTCGATCTCGTCGGCGGCCTGGGTGGAGAGGACGAAAAGGCTGTGCTTGCGGATCGCGTCGCGGAGGTACCAGTCGGTCATGGGGACGCGAATGGCGTCGAGGGCCGTGAGGTATGCGAGAGTTTGGGGGTCCTTCTTCCATTCGTGGGCCTGCCGCTCGTCCTCCCTGCATTGTTCGACAGCTACGTCGAAGTGGGCTTGCATCCGCTCGTAGAAGGTTTCGACCTGATCGCCGGCGAGCCAGCGGACGATCATCACTTCGTTGGGGCGGCGGTGGATGTGGTAGTCGTTGGCACAGAGGCCGCGGGAGTCGGCGAGGTTGAGCAGTGCGGCCGCGTCGGCCGTGGATGCCGCGGGCAGGATCGGGCTGTCGGGCGACTTCGATTTCTCCAATCGCCCGATGGTTTTCTGGATGTCCCGTGCAACCTGAGGGTCGAGGCCTGGAAGCAGCTGCGCGTCGAACTTGCGGTTTCCTTCGAAGACCGCGGCGAGCTGCGCGTGCATGCAGAACTCGTCGGCTTTCTCCCGCGCCCGCTGGGCCGGATCGAAGGAACGTTCGGTGGGGCTTTCGTTGGGCTCGTCAAACATGGGCGTGATACCCTGAGCGAATTGTACACAGCGGGCGACGGCTTCGCTGCGAACTGGCGCAGGGCGCTGCCGTGGATTCGCTCGATTCGAGCGGCGTGGTAGAAAGCTATGGAACTGCGGCGCAAGACTTTCGCCGGATGGGGATGCGAGGCGCGAGCAGCGATCAAACCGATCGAAAGGCCATTAACATGAAGGACACCATGACGCCGGACACGATACCTGAGTACGAGACACGGGGGCGCAATGCGAGGCCGTTCCCCCGCTATCTTGCGCATGCGGCACGGGTATTGATGGGGCTCGTCTTCTTCGTGTTCGGGCTCAACGGCTTTTTCAATTTCATTCCGCAGCCCAAGACGCCCATGTCCGAAGGGGCGGTCGCGTTCGCCGGGGCGCTAATGAAGACGGGCTACATGTTTCCGCTGATCGCGGGGACGCAGGTGATCGTCGGGGCGCTGCTGCTATTGAACCGCTTCGTGCCGCTGGCGCTGGTGCTGATCGCGCCGATCGTCGTGAACATCGTCGCGTTCCACGTCTTCCTCGAACATTCGGGACTGGTTATCGCGATTGTCGTTCTATTGCTGGAGGTCTACCTGGTCTGGGCGTATCGGAAGGCCTATCGCCCGATGCTCACGATGCGGGCAACGCCGGGGGAGAGGTGAACCGAGCGCTGGGATGGCGCCGATCGTTTCTGGAGGGCGTCACTGCTTTCGACGCGGACGTCTGCCGTGGCCTGGCTTGCTGGCTGATCTTGCGGCAGGAGGTGGTGGCGGCCTCTTATAGCCCAGCGACCAAACCCTGAGCAGGGCGCGCATGCCCCGCTCGAATGACTTGCTGAAATCGATGAGCTGAAAGCTGGAGAGCGTCCACGACAGCTTGTTGATGTCGCACTTCTTGAGCATGCACGGGATGATCCGCTGCTCGTAGCGGGCGTCGTTGAGTGCGAAGAGCAATTCGTGCTTGACCCATTTTGACTTGACGGATTCCGGAGACAGCATCAGCACGAACCAGTCGCAGCGACCGAGCGCCTCGCCGATCTCATCGTGCCATTGCTGCGCACCCGCGATGTTGCGCGCGCTATACCAGAACGGGACGCCATGCCGGCGGAGCTCTGCGCATAGTTTCTCGACGAAGGCGCGGTTCGCAGCGGCGTGTGAAAGAAAGGCTTCCGACGGGAGCATCGCGCCGGCCGTCAACCCGCCCTCCGCTCGAGCTGACGCAGAGCGCGGGCAACTCGATCGCCAGCGGTGAGTTGATCAGACGGGTCGCTCGCATCAACCGTGTGGATGGTTTTCAAGAACCACGGAACGTTCTCGGTTGGTTTGACCAAAACAGGCACGACACGCCCCTTGTAGTTCTCGGAGCCGAGCGCGAATCCGATTTCGTGGATTACGTTAGGCGATTGAACAGCCTCCGGGGACAGAAGCACAACCATTAGCTCAGACTTCCTCAAAGCCTCGCTGATAGCCGCCGCCCAATCCTCGCCGAAGGGCACATCGGTGGTGTCGTTGAAGATCTTGTGCCCGTCCAGCGCCAGCCGTTGCCGGATCTCGTCCGCGACGTTCTGATCCTTCACCGAGTGGCTGATAAAAACCTTGAATCCCATGCTGCACCTAAACGTTGAGATTATACCACACGCCCGGGCGCATTACAGTTCAGGTCTCGTTCAGCGTCGTTCGTTGGAGGTGCGTTGGGGAGCCGCGGAGCAAGGCATGTTCACGAGGCGTGTTGTGCAGAGGATCGTGATGGCGTTCAAGGCGCGCGTTCACGAGGTCGCGGCGGGACTTGACCGTGGCATTGGCGCGCCGCAGGTGTCAGCAGCCCTTGCGGTCGGCACAACAGGCAGTTCGAGGTAGTGTCACGTGACGTTAGAGTGCGCCGTCGGGCGCTGGACGAGGAGATGCATGAAAGTTGAGACATACGCCGGCGGATCGACAGCGGCGCTTGCGGGCGCGCGATGGATGTGGGGAGGGGCGGACCCGCGGCCGCTGAACGGGTGGCGCATGTTCAGGCGCGTGTTTACGCTCGATAGAGCGCCGACACGAATGACGCTCAGCATGTTTGCGGAGGCGCGCTATAAGGTATGGATTAATGGCCGGCGCGTGGGGATCGGGCCGGGTCTGTGTTTTCCGGATCATCGCCTGATCGATCGGTATCGGGTGGACGAGCATCTCACGAAAGGGATGAACGTCCTTGCCTGCCTGGTGCACTGTCCCGGAATCATGACCGGCCAATGGACGCTGACGAACGCCGCGTTGCTGTGCGATCTTCGTTCGGAGAATGCCGCAGTTCCGGTGGTGACGGGCGATTCCGAATGGCGCACCGCGGCGGCGGTTGCATGGCGAAACCCGGCCGAGCTGTGTCCGTACGGCAAAGGTTTTTCCGAGGTGTGCGATGCCACTCTGGAGCCGCCCGGCTGGCGCGAGCCGGATTTTGACGAGCAGGGGTGGGACGGGGCGCGTGTTTTGGAGGTGGTCGCGGGGGGAAGTCCCGAACAATTGAATGTCCGATATGTTCCGCTGCCGGTCTTCATCCCGCGCGTTCCGAAAAGAGTCGTGGCACGCGGCGAGATCAGCCGCCTTCCTGGGGAGCAGGACCCGCCGGCCGCGGCGGTTGGCGCGGCGGCGAGCACCTATGCGTGGACGCGCAATCGCTGGAGAAGGCAGATGGGCCTTTGGCATGACGGACGCGACATGTCGTTGCCGGCGGGTGAGCCCATGCCTGCGCCAACGTCGGCCATGGGAAATCATGAGGTTTACCAGCTGTTGGCCGATGAAGCCCTTTCGCGCGGCAGTGAAGGGGAGACATTTCCAATACGCATCAGCGCTGCAGTGGAAGATCGCACGCCTTTCGTGGTCCTGGACATGGGCGTGGTGCGGAGCGGCATGCTGACGTTCGCGCTCACCTCGCGCTCGGGAGGCACGGTGGACGTCGGTTATGACGACCGGCTGACGCCGGCGGGAAACGTTAACCCGGCGCGCACGACGACATCGTGTGAACGCGTTGTCGTCCCGGGCGGCCGCTTCTCCTGGGAAGGCTTCTTCGAACGGGGCGGGCGCTACATCCAATTGGTGTTCCGCCATTTCGAAGGCGAGATCACGCTGGAACAGGCGGGAATCACGGAGACGCTGGGGATTCCCGCGGACCTGCCGGCCGCGAAGTTCGCGGCGTCGGACGGTCTGCTGACGCGGATCTGGCAGGCCTCGGCGGAAACGGCGCGGTTGTATCTGAACGACTGCGGCGCGGGGGATCCGTATCGCGAGCGGATTCACTGGAGTGGCGACGACTGGATGTCGTTGCGGATGGCCTGGTGGTGCTTCGGTCAGTCGCTGCAATGGCGCCGGGGGCTGGAGTTGACGGCACAATCGCAGAACAGCGACGGCAGTTTCCCGGTCATCTCGCCGGGCCATTTTGAAGACTACAACATGAACTCGGGAATCTGGATCACCAGTCTCGAGGAGTATTGCCGCGAAACCGGAGACCGCGATTTTGGGCGGGAGCATCTGCCGAAGGTGGGCCGGTGGATCGAGTACGAATCGCGTTTCGCCAACGGCGACGGACTGCTGTATGAGACGCCGGGGCGACGATTCATTTCCTGGGCCGAAGGCATTCCGCGGCGGTGGTACGAACCGGGTGAGATGTGGCGGCGCGGCGAGCGGACAGTCGGTTGGGGGGATTTCTTCGATCCTCCAACCCTGGGTTTTAACGCGATCATCAACGCGAATTGGCTATGGGCGCTGCGCCAGGCGGCGGCACTGGCGGATCTGCTGGGCGCGAAGGATTTGCGCGATCGCTGGCGATCGCTTCACGATCGCGCTTCGGCGGCATTCGAGGCGATGTTCTGGGATGGGGGGATGTCGCTCTACCGCGACAATGTCGCGTTCGGCTGGAATGGAGAAAAGTCAGCGCCGACGTATTCCGAGCCGACGCTGTTCGCGCTCATCCGCGCCGGCGTCGTCAGCGGCCGCAAAGCATTGGAGTGTTACGATCGGGTCCGGGTGAACGGCTTCGAATGCGTGCGCAGCACCGCGGGTCTGGAGTATGGGGCGGTGCCACTGCTGCTGCTCAAGCAGGGGCGAACCGCGGAGGCGCTGGCGTTGTACCGCGACCGGTGGGGAAGCCCGGTCGAGGCGGGCGCGACGACGATGGGAGAGGAATTCTTCCGCACCGGCGCCAACTCCGATTGTCACATTCACGGAGCCGCCCCGGCCCGCGATTTCCTGGAATACCTTGCGGGAGTGCGCCTCGCCGGCGCGGGATGGTCGCAAGTCATCTTCGCTCCGCCGGCGGACGCGCCGGAACTGTCGTGCGAGATCCCGACGCCGCGTGGATTTCTCAAGGTCCAGATCAGCCGGTCCAAGGACGGCCTGCGGTATGGGTACGAGCTGCCTGAAGGCTGCACGGCGTCGTATGAAGACCGCGGCGTCTTACGCGCGCTCAAAGGACGTGTTGGTTCGTTTCTGGTGTAGCGCGGAGGCAGCATGGCGTTTGCGAAGACCGATCCAGCGAGAGTCGGTTGACCAAACTTCTGGATTGGATACGTCATAGACGAAACGATTCCGGGCTGAGACCCGCCCTGTCCTACCGTGAACGAAAAAAGCTGGCTTGCAGAACCTGCCGCCGGGAAGGCAGCCAACCCCAGAATGACGGCAATGAAGAAGCGCATTGTCCCCCCTTGACGGTTCCGTTGCCGTAGCGCGCGTCCCGCGACCGCGGAATCGCATGCGCTCGTTTTTGAATCAACTCCAGCTACGCGGTCACAGCGCCGCTGCCGGAGAAAAGCCCTGGAGATTTGCCGAGAGTCGAGATGACAAGACGGCTATTGAACTTTTTCAGGTCGGCATTCGTGGCTGGGAAGCCGGAGTGCGGCGGTTCTTCGTCCGAGAACTGGGTAGCGAGCGATTGTAACGACAAAGCTCACCCGCCGGGGTCGCCTACAAAGGCTTGGTGTCTCGGAAAACCAGAACGGAGGCCCCGGTCAGGTGCAGCGACTTGTTAGGCGCACGTGAGCTGCGCAATAGGTTCGGCGAGTTCCATCGTGTTGCCGTCCGGATCGGCGACAATCATGTCTTGAAGCCCCCACGGTTGTTTCGTGAGCGTCTGTTTGATCGTCGTACCGTTGGCGGCCAACGACCGCGACAACTCTTCGACGCCATCAACCATGATGTGGCAGTGACACTTGCCCGCCCACTCCGGCTTGACGCTGAGGTGAACTTCCACCGCGTCACGACGGACGATAGCAAAGCAGAGCGGATCGCCGTTGGTAAACGTCACTTCGAAGCCCAGTCGATCAGTCCAGAACTCGATGGCACGCCCGATGTCGGTCACATGGAAACCGGGAGCCGCGCGTCCGAAGCTGATGGCCATAAAACCTCCAAAGCGAAGTCCGCCTAACTTGTGATTCTCTGAATCAGATGCACTGAGAATACTCTGCGGCATGAGCTTGTCAATTACAGAACTCACAGACGTCTCAACCACATGCGGTGAATTCAGGGGAGCGAATTCACCTTGCAATTCTTTCGCGGCAGAACGACCTCCCAGCATCTGAGCTGGCGACAAGATTTGAACCACGTATCGTCCAATGAATTAAAGAGATTTCCGTCGGTTCGCCTGGAACATCCGACCGTCGCTCCATGCGAGTTAAACACGAGTATTGAGTTGTAACTTTGGTCCCCACAATGAGAAAGCCCTTCGACGGTCTCGCCGAAGGGGCTTGTTTCGAAGAATAGTCGGGGCGACAGGATTTGAACCTGCGACCTCTTGACCCCCAGTCAAGCGCTCTAAACCAAGCTGAGCTACGCCCCGGGCGAATCGGGTCGAATTCTATGAGATTGCCGAGATGACCACAAGTGCTCCAGGGCAGAGGTTGACTCCGATAAGGAAAGAATGTATAATGAAAGACGGTGTTCTTTGGCGCAGTCGCCGAAGCGCTCTTTGATAAGTGAATGAAACAGGATTGACGCCGAGGCGGGGTCGATGGGTGAGAGGTGCATTGTCCAAGGCGGCGTCGCTAGGACGGTTCTGAGGAGGTCGGGCGGGAGGGGTAGTTTCCTCGAGGTCCACCAAAGCCCTCGAAAGCCCACCAAAGCCCACCATGGTCGCCTGGACTGCGGGGCGAAGCGGGTTTGGGCAGTCGTTGGCCAAACGATCGGCGATCCGGTTACACTCCGCCGCGACGTGGGGCGCGGGAATAAGGGCCTGTTGGAGCGTGGGAACGAATGAAAGTGTTGCTTGTTGGGAACGGCGGGCGGGAGCATGCGTTGGGGTGGAAGTTGGCGGCTTCGCCTCGGGTGACGGCGCTGTATGCGCTGCCGGGGAATCCGGGAACGGCGCAGGTGGCGGACAACGTGGCGATCGACGTGATGGATTTCGGGGGCATCGAGCGGTTCGTGCGGGAGAACAAGATTGGGCTGGTCGTTATCGGCCCGGAGGATCCGCTGGCGGGCGGGTTGGCGGATCGATTGCAGGGGACCGGCGCGAGAGTTTTCGGGCCGACCAGGGAGGCGGCGCGGATCGAGGGGGACAAATGGTTCGCCAAGGAGATCATGCGCCAGCAGGCGATTCCGACGGCAGAGGCGCGCTCGTTTACGGATGCGGGAGCGGCGGAGGAGTATGTGCGGGTGCGCGATGAGCCGCTGGTGATCAAGGCGGCGGGGCTGGCGAAGGGGAAGGGCGTGAGCGTTTGCTACCGCACGGGCGATGCCCTCGAAGCGATCGACACGATCATGCGAAAGAAGGCGTTCGGCGCGGCGGGCGGGAGATTGGTGATCGAGGAGCTGCTGCGGGGGCCGGAGTGTTCGATCCTGGCGTTCGTGGATCGCAAGTCGATCTACATGATGGAGACGAGCCAGGACCATAAGCCGGTGGAGGACGGAGACACGGGCCCGATGACCGGGGGGATGGGTGCGTATTCGCCGACGCCGGTGGTGAGCGATGCGATGCTGGCGCAGATCGAGCGGGACGTGCTGGTGCCGCTGGTGGACGGGCTGGTGCGCGAGGGAATCGAATACAAGGGCGTGCTGTACGCGGGGCTGATGCTGACCAGCGGCGGTCCGCGCGTGCTGGAATTCAACTGCCGCTTCGGCGACCCGGAGACGCAGCCGCTGATGATGCGACTGAAGAGCGACCTGCTGGAGGTGATGCTGGCGGTGGCGGAGGGCAGGCTGGATCAGATCGAGCTGAAATGGGACGCGAGGCCGGCGTTGTGCGTCGTGGCGGCCAGCAGGGGATATCCGGGGAAATACGAGACGGGCGTCCCGATCACGGGAATCGAGAAGGCGGATGGGATGGAAGACGTGAAGGTGTTCCAGGGCGGGACGAAGACGCAGGGGAAGAGCATCGTCACCGATGGCGGGCGGGTGCTGGGGGTGACGGCCCTGGGGAAGACGATCGCGGAGGCGCAGAAGCGCGCTTACCAGGCGATGGGAATGATCCATTTTGAAGGGATGCACTTCCGTCGGGACATCGGACATCAGGCGGCGCGATAGGGCGGCAGTATCGGGAGCGATGTTTTGTAGGATCGAGACGATGTTTTCATTTGGTGGGCGTTAACACGGGCGAGACGCCCCGTGCTACGGTGGAGCGCGTCTATGTTTCGGCAGCTGGTAGCGGTGAGAGCGGCCTAGCGATAGAGTTCGGCGCCGGGGGTCGCGACGATGGCGCGGGCGCGCGTCGGCGCGGGCGCGGCGGGCTGCGACAACAGCGCTTTGTATAGATCCAGGTGTTGTTTCAGGTAATCGGACCAGGTGTACTGACTGAGAATCCGCGCGCGTCGAGCGGCGACCATGGCGTCGGTCGGGGTGGTGGCGAGCAGCTTTCGGGTCGCGGTTTCCAGGGCCTTCACATTCTTGGTGGGCACGATGGCGGTCGTGGGGTCCTGCCCCGCGATGGACGCGATTTCGCCGGTGTTGGTTCCGACGAGTCGCGGGACAAGCATGGATGCCTCGAGGAAGGCGATGCAGAAGCCTTCTTCGTGCGAGGGCTGAATGTACAGGTCGGCATCGCGGAGGGCGGCGAACTTCACCTGTTCGGGCGCGCGATGGATGATCGACATGTTGGCCTCGAGCCCGCACTCGCGGATGTAGCCCGAGACGTAGTCTGCATAGTCATGCTGGCGGCCGCCGCCAATCATTCGGTAGGCGAGTTTGGGGTAGTCTTTGAGAAGGCGCCTGGCGACGCGGACGGCGTCGAGGTGTCCCTTGTGGGGCGCGAGGCCGGCGACGGTGAGAATGCGGGGGAACGCATCGCTCGGAAAAGGTGAGGGCGCCGACGACTCGGCGACGGGGAGGGCTTCGGCGCCGAAGGCGATCTTTACGGCCTTTTCCGTCGGACAGCCACAGCATTGCACACGGTCAAAGACGGCCTTGCTGTGACAGATGACCTTGTCGAAGCCGGCGCGGCGCAGCAGCAGCTTCCAGGAGATTGTGCTGGGCATCGCCAGCAGGTTTCGGGCGGCGTAGTGGAGCGTGGTGTGCCCGAACCAATGGTGGAAGATGCGCTCTGCGGGCGGGACGTTGTGCGCGGTGAAGACCCAGGGAACATCGGCGAGTTGTTCGTTGGCGAGCCAGAGCATTCGGATGCCGCCGCCAAGGACGTGCACGAGATCGGGCCGGAAGGCGGCGAGGGCCTGTTGGATTTGCGGCTTGCGCGCGGGCACATCGGGGTAGTCGAGGGGGAAATGCCGGACGTGCGCGAGCGGTTCGGGGAGGACATCCATCGCCAGGGCGAGGTCGATCCCTTGCGCCTGCACGGCGCGGACGAGGCGGGTGGTTTCGGCGCGTGCGCCCCCAAGGCCGTAGCCAGTCAGTCCGGTAATGAACAAGACGCGCATGGGTACCCGTCCAGACAGCTCTTTCACGGGGATGGTGAGTCTACGCGGCGAGCCTGCTACTGGCGATATCGGCATTTTTCAACGTGGCATTTCAGTGTCAGTTGCGAGGTTACGAATCGTTAAGATCAATACGGAAATGGATTTCGAGGTGATTGAATCGATCGACGACCCGCGGATCGCCGCGTACCGCGAACTGAAGGACCGCGAGTTGGCCCGGCACGGCGAGCGATTTATCGCGGGGGGGGAGCACCTGGTGCGGCGGCTGATCGCCAGCGATTTTCCAGTGGCGTCGGTGTTTCTTTCGGAGCGGCGGGTGGCGGAGCTTGGGCCGCTGGTGCCGGAAGGCGTGCCTGTATACGTGGCGGCGGATGGGTTGATGCACGAGGTGATCGGCTACACGTTTCACTCCGGGGTGATCGGCTGCGGTAGACGGAAGGCGGCGCCGACCCTGGAGGAAGTGATGGGACGCGCTGGGGGGCGGGCGATGCTGGTGATCTGCCCGGAGATCGCCAACGCCGAGAACATGGGGGCGACGATCCGCATCAGCGCGGCGTTCGGGGTTGATGCGATGGTCCTGGGCGAGCGGTCGTGCGACCCTTTCTGGCGGCAGTCGGTACGCGTGTCGATGGGCGCGGTCTTCTCGCTGCCGATCGTGCGGTCGCGATCCATCCTGGAAGACCTGCACCGGCTGCGCGAGCGGTGGGGTGTGGAATTGTTCGCCACGGTGCTCGATGGAGATGCGGAGCGATTGGCTGGCGTGAAACGGCGTGGGCGCGCGGCGTTGCTGTTTGGGAACGAAGCGCAAGGACTCGGCGCTGAGATCGTCGCGGCGTGCGACCGGCGCGTGATCGTTCCGATGCGGCTGGGAACCGATTCACTCAACGTGGCGGTGAGCGCGGGCATCTTCCTGTATCACTTCAGGGACGGATAAGAGGGCGGCGGCTCAGGCGGTGAGGTCGAGGTGAGACGGCTCCTGATCTTTCTCGTCCTGCCGGCGAGCGGTGGAGCGTTTTGGAGGTGGGCGTTTGGCGGGGTCCTCGTCGTGAACAGCGGAGAGCTCCTCGCAGCTCTCGACCTGGTGCTCGAGTTGCTCGGCGGGGAGGGCGCTGTTCTTGGTCTGGGACTGGGCGCGGCGGAGCTGGCGCTGTTTCTCGACGCCCTGCTGGCGCTGCACCTGCGTGCTCTGGAGAATCGCACCCGCGAGCGGGTTGACTGTATCCATCGTCGGCTCGGGCGGACGGCGGGCCGCCATCTCTGTTATCGGCCCGAATGCCCTTCGCGGTTACAGCCTTTTTTACGAGCGATCGTGCTGTTTCCGGGTCCAATCGGGCTGGGGCTCGGGGCGCAATGATCGAGGGTCGAAGAGCGTACGCGTGCGCGTCGCTCATTCGACCCTCAACCCTAACGCCGGGGTGGGGAAACTATTGGTTCCCGGTGCTGGCCTCGGTTGCCCGGGGGAGCATGCTGGGGGGAATGATCTGTGCGGCGACGGTGGTGTTGACCTTCGCGGGATCGACCGCTTCGGCGGCGGTGGGAGCGATTACCTTCAGGTTAAGCTGCTCGTCGTTGTTCAGGTCACCCTTGACGCCGACGAACTTGTTCAGCAGCGCCGCATACTTCGGCTCATTGGTGCGGAGGTAGACGAGCGTGCGTCCGGTGCTGGGATCGGTGAGGCGATAGAGCGTGGTCTCGCCCTGCTGCAGGCTGGAAGTGCGCAGGGTTCCGACGGCGGCGTAGATGGTCACGTTCTTCTGCTTGATGCGATCGTCGATCTCTTCGCGCTCGGCCTGCAGAGACTTCTGCCGCTCCCTCAATTGCTCCTGCGCCTTCTTCACATTGACGAAATCATCGCGCATGGAGGTGCGCGTCTTGAGCGCGCTCAGGCGGGCATCGACGACGCGTTTTTCCAGATTGCTCAGTTGGCCGGAGCCGGCAAGGGCCTGGTAACCCTGCGTGAGCTGATCGATGGGCTGCTCGGTGATGGGTTTTTCGCCGGCGGCCTTGAACTCAGCCTCAAGCTCATCGAAGCCCAAGTTGGCGGCCGCCTGGGCAGGCTGAGTGGCCGACGGAGCTGATTCGGGCGCGCTCTGGGTTGTTGCGGGCCCTGGATCCATCGCGAACTGATTGGGGCGCGGGTCAGAAGGCGTTTCCGCCGCGGCGTGCTCGCCGCTGGACGGCGCGGCGTCATTGGAGGCTGTCTTGGCGATGGCGACTTCGGGCTTGGCCGCCTCTTCGGGCTTCAGGCGGCGGACGGCGTCGACGGATTTCTCATGGATCCACAGGAACGCTCCGGCGGGCGGGGCGATCTTGTAGTACTCATCCTGCTCCCCGAGGATCGTGACGTCAGCGCCCTCGTCGAGCTTCGTCTGCACCGCGACCTTCACGGGCTGGAGGACGCTGCCGGCGCGAACGTTGGTGCTCTGGATCACCTTGGCGACCTTGCCGTCGCCGTGAAGCTGAACGGCCATCTTCGGGTAGTAGGAGAAGCTGCCAGCGGGGGGAACGATCTTGAGCCAGTCGTTCTTCATTCCCACGACGGTGACTTCGGCGCCCTTGTCGAGCTTCATGGTGGGGTAGGCGGCGTCGCGGGGAGCGCTGTGGACGAAGACGTTGTTGGCGTTGATGACGCCAACGACGGGGCTCTTGGTCTCAACGTCCGCGGCAGCGGGCGCTTCCTGTGCGCGGAGCAGAGGCGGCGCGAAGGCGGCGGCAACGCTGAGGGTGAACGCGGTGAGAAGAATGCGGCAAGCAGACATGGGCACCTCCTTGTGCGATCCGAGAGCGTCCTGTGGCCCTTCGCTCTGGTCAGTTGTCAGCGGGCGCCGCGGGTACAATGCGGCCCGGATTTGCCCGATGCGCCCTGATGAGCGGGTGTCTTACCAGAACGATTTGAAAAGTAAAGCAACTTTTGCGCGATCGAGAGAAGAATCAGTCACGGAGGAAAATCAGCCACCGATGGGGCACCTATGAACACCGATCGAGGCCGGAGGAGGAGATGGTAAGAATCTGAAGCGCGAGCTCGCAAAGCTGTCATCGACAACCTTCTTCACATCGGTGTGCATCGGTGCCCCATCGGTGGCTAAGATCCTCTGCCCGGATTGTCGTTGCCTGAGGACCTGGGGACTTGCTCGTCAGGTAGCGCAATCGCGGGAGGAATCAGGGGGTGGCGGCGGGGGCGGGTGGGACTTTTGTTTCTGCGACGGACTGGAGGGCTCGTTCCGCGGCGCGAATCGTGGCCTCGATGATGGTGTCAGTGTGGGCGAGGCTGATGAACATTGCTTCGTATTGGGAGGGGGCGAGATGAACGCCGTTTTCGAGCATGGCGTGGAAGAAGGCGGCGTAGGCGGCGGTGTCGCAGGCGGTGGCGTCGGCGTAGTTGCGGACGGGCTGGCCTTTTTCCTTGACGAAGAAGGGGGTGAGCATGGAGCCGACGCGGTTGAGGGCGAGGGGGACGCGAGCGGCGGCGGCGGCGTCGATGATTCCTTGGGCGAGCATCCCGCCGCGGCGCTCGAGGGCCTCGTAGGCGCCGGGCTCGCTCATGATCTCGAGGGTGGCGCGTCCGCCGGCCATGGCGAGGGGATTGCCGCTGAGCGTGCCGGCCTGGTAGACGGGTCCGGAGGGGCTGATCATTTCCATCAGCGTGGTGGAAGCGCCGTATGCGGCGCAGGGCAGGCCGCCGCCGATCACCTTGCCGAGGCAGGTGATGTCGGGGTTGACGTTGTATCTCACCTGAGCGCCGCCCCAGGCGACGCGGAAGCCGGTCATGACTTCATCGAACAGGAGCAATGCGCCGTGACGATCGCACAGTTGGCGGAGGCCGGGAAGGTAGTCTTCGGCGGGGGGGACGACGCCCATGTTGCCCGCGACGGGCTCGACGAGGAAGCAGGCGATCTGACCGGGAAACTTCTCGAAGATCGCGGCGGCTTCGACGAGGTCGTTGTAGTGGACGAGGGCGGTGTTGGAGGTGACGGACTGGGGGACGCCGGGACTGCTGGGCGTGCCGAGGGTGAGCGCGCCGCTGCCGGCCTGGACGAGGAGGGAATCGGAGTGGCCGTGGTAGCAGCCGATGCACTTGACGACGATGTCGCGCGCGGTGGCAGCGCGGGCGAGGCGGATGGCGCTCATGGCCGCTTCGGTGCCGCTGTTGACGAAGCGGAGCATCTGGACGGAGGGCAGGGCGGTGGTGATGGTGGCGGCGAGCTGGGTCTCCCACTCGGTCGGGAAGCCGAAACTCGTGCCGCGGCCGATCGCCTTGGAGAGGGCGGCTACGACGCGCTCGTTGGCGTGGCCGGCGATGAGCGGCCCATAACTTCCGACGTAATCGATGTACTTATTGCCATCGAGATCGGTGACGGTCGCGCCCTGCCCCTGGTTGATGAAGATGGGCGTGCCGCCGACCGCTTTGAAGGCGCGCACGGGCGAGCTGACCCCGCCCGGCATGAGCTGCCTGGCTTTTTGGAATGCGGCTTCGGAGTTGGCGATCGACCGTGGAATACGCTCGGGCATGAAGTTCGAGCCTCGATGGGGGGCGGCATCTTAAGCCGGCTCAGCGACCCTCGCAATCGCGCGCCAGCGGACGGCGGCGCGATCGAGATGCGATCGTCGAAGCCGGCTTGCCAGAACTGGTTCGCGCGTTGCGGTCGGCTGTCGAATTGGCATTTGGCGCCGTTGGATAGATCAGCTGCGGTTATTTCATGAGGTTGTAAATCATTGGAAAACAAGTGATAGCGGCTGGCGGCCCCGGGTGTGGGGTGGCACAATGTTTGCAAAAGAGGAGCGTGGGGCGGTGCCCGGGCATAACCGGCCGCTGTCTCTAAAGGAGTAACACGATGCCAAAGATCATTGGAATTGACTTAGGAACGACCAACAGCGTGGTCGCGGTGATGGAGGGAGATCAGCCCAAGGTGCTGATCAACTCGCAAGGCAGCCGCCTCACGCCATCGGTCGTCGCATTTACCGAAAAAGGGGATCGGCTGGTGGGGCAGACGGCCAAGCACCAGCAGGTGACAAACCCGAAGAACACCGTCTTCTCGATCAAGCGGTTCATGGGCCGCAGGCACAGCGAGGTTGCCAGCGAGGAAAAGATGGTGCCCTACACGATCGTGGGGGCGCCCGAAGAACTCGTTCAGGTCGAGATCCGGGGAAAGAAATACACCCCAGAAGCGATCTCGGCGATGATCCTTCAGGACCTGAAGAAGACGGCCGAGGACTACCTCGGCGAGAAGGTGACCGACGCGGTGATTACCGTGCCGGCGTACTTCAACGACTCGCAGCGCAAGGCCACCAAGGACGCGGGCGAGATCGCGGGACTGAAGGTCCTTCGCGTGCTGCCCGAGCCGACGGCGGCAGCGCTGGCATATGGGCTGGACAAGAAGAAGAACGAGAAGATCTGCGTGTTCGACCTGGGCGGCGGCACGTTCGACGTGTCGGTGCTGGATGTGGGCGAGGGCGTTTTTGAAGTCCTCTCCATCAATGGCGACACGCACCTGGGCGGCGATGACTTCGACCAGGCGCTGATCAACTTCCTGGCCGACGAATTCAAGCGCACCGAAGGGATCGACCTGAGGAAGGACGCGATGGCCCTTCAGCGGCTGAAGGAAGGGGCGGAGAAGGCGAAGATCGAGCTGTCGAGCGCGATGGAAACGACGGTGAACCTGCCGTTTATCACGGCCGACCAGAGCGGTCCGAAGCACATGCAGATCACCGTGACGCGCACGAAGTTTGAGCAGCTGGTTCAGCCGCTCGTGGAGCGCTGCCGCAAGCCGGTCCAGGACGCCCTGACGGACGCGCAGATGAAGCCCGAGCAGGTTGACGAGGTGGTGCTGGTGGGCGGGTCGACCCGCGTGCCGATGGTGCAGCGGCTGGTGAAAGAGCTGTTCAACGGCAAGGAGCCGAACAAGAGCGTGAATCCCGACGAGGTGGTGGCGATCGGCGCCGCCATTCAGGGAGCGATCGCGACGGGCGACGTGAAGGACATCCTGGTGCTCGACGCCACGCCGCTCTCATTGGGCGTTGAGACGCTGGGCGGGGTGATGACGGTGCTGATCCCGCGCAACACGACGATCCCGACGAGCAAGAAGGAAGTCTTCTCGACGGCGAGCGACAACCAGAACGCGGTGACGATCAACGTGCTGCAGGGTGAGCGCGAGTTTGCCCGCGACAACCGGCTGCTGGGGACGTTCAACCTGAGCGACATTCCGCCGGCGCCGCGAGGCATGCCGCAGATCGAGGTGACGTTCAACATCGACGTGAACGGCATCCTCAACGTCTCGGCGAAGGACCTCGGGACGGGCAAGGAAAGCAAGGTCACGATCCAGAACAGCGGCGGTCTCTCCAAGGAAGAGATCGAGAGGATGAAGCGCGACGCCGAGGCCCACGCGGCCGAGGACAAGAAGCGCCGCGAGACGATCGACCTGAAGAACCAGGGAGAATCGCTGGCGTACTCGACGGAGAAGTCGTTGAAGGAGTACGGCGAGAAGGTTTCGGCCGAGGTCCGGGGCGAGATCGAGAGCGCGATCAACAACCTGCGCGACGCCCTGAAGAGCGACGACGGGGATCGCATCAAGAAGACGATGGAGAACCTGACCCAGGTTTCGCACAAGCTGGCGGAAGAGATGTACAAGTCGACGGCCGGCGCGGGCGCCCCGGGCGCAGGCTCCGGCCCCGAAGCCAGCACCGACCGCGGCACGGCCGATGCCGGAGCGGGCGGCGACGGCAAGAAGAAGGACGAGGACGTGATCGACGCCGAATACGAAGTGAAAGAGTAATCGAACGAATACTGCGGAAGTGAAGCGGGACCGGCGCGCTCACCGGCCCCGCTTTTTTATGAAAGGCATTCCTAACCGTCATCCTTCACGTAAGCGGGGTTGCTGCCCCGAGGGCACGGGAATGCCACTGCTTCATCCGCAGGCACTGCCGAGATGTCGTTTGATCCGTTCCGTGAGCTTTGAGACAAGGTAATCGCTGACCTCTTTCCCGTGTTCCGCCGAGGCCGTGCGGGCGTCTTCCCCGTACTGCGCGAAGAGCGGGTCGTTTGGATCAGAGGTGACGCCGGGAAAGATCGGCTCGATCGCCGGACGTCCTCCCGGCCAACTCTCATCTCCGCGCCCGCTGTGCATCGCTTTCATGTCAACAAACTCGCTGAGCAGGTGCAGGCCGAGCGAGGTCTCCTCGCGCGCCGCATGATCGCCGCGCAAATCGGGCTCGTCTCCATTGATGGTCAGCTCCGTGCCCCAGAGCACGAGCGCCTGGGGATACTTGTCTCGGATGGCCGGCAAGTGCTGATCCATGATAGTCTGCCAGGGATAGTGTCCAGCCAACAGAGCGACGGCCCGGAACCCAAAGCGCAGCAGTTGGTCCGTCATCGTCGCAATGATCTCGCCTGCCGCGGCGTCCGATTGATAGTGCGTCCACTTGAAGGCGCCATGCCCGCCAAGTGCTCCCCACCACATCACCGGCAGAAGCATGCCGCCGGTCTTGGCGCACGCCAGCCGGCAGAGCCGATCGGCAGGTGCCATCCGTGGTGCTCGATCAGTCCGAGCGGCCAATACGCCACGGGCGCCTGCCGCAGCGCCGCTTCAAGTTGATCGGGCCGAAGCTGTTCGTATTGCCATACCTTCGCATCATTCATGTCGGCTGCCTCCGCTGAATCTTTACGCCACCGCCCACGGCATCGAGTTCTCGTAGTAATGCACATCGAGCTCGGGGAATCGGGCTCGCAGCTTCCCGGCGAGGCGCTGCATCGCCGGCATCTCGGTCGCGTGGTGCATGGCGTCGATGACCGCCCATCCCTGCTCGCGCGCGAGGCGCACGACGCCATCGATGATGTCTCCGCCGATGACGACGTCGAAGCCGAGCGGCGCGGCGCAGGCAGCGCCCGTCCACCACTGGCATAGGCCGCCCCAGGGGACGGCGATCCGGGAGACAGTGCGTGCGAGCTCGCCATCGTAGCGGACGAACGGCAGGCGGAGGCGGTCCTGCACGTGCGCGATCAGCTTTGCGAGCGTGAGCGGCGGATGGGTGACGACGGGGACGCCGCGGGACCAGTCCGTCGGATAGCCGCTCCAGCCGAGCTGGTCGAAGAGGGCGCGCGGCATTCCCCAATCGGCGAGGTCAATGTTGGAGTGGAAGCGATGGATGGCGATGCCGTGACGGGCGGCAAGGGTAGGGATTCGGCGGTTGACCTCCAGCTCGGCCGTGCGCGGCACGATGCCCCAGTCGTATTTTTCCGGCAGGTCATAGATGACGCGCTCGTGCGTCAGGCCCAGAGTGATGCTCTTTCGGGCGAAGTCGTCGAGCATGTCGCTGGTGATCCACCACGCGACGCCGACGGCGCGGACGTCGGTTCGCCCGTCGCCGAGCTCGAAGAAGTTCTCATCCGCGAACGGCGGATTGGGGGCGATGCTCCAGATGTAGTCGATGATGGATTGCGCTTTCACTGGCCCTCCGCGCGAGCAGCACGCCGGTTGCGATTGTATTGGAACGAGCCGAGTCCGCCGACAAGCGTGCGCGCCGGAGGTTCGCGTGGCCGCCGGTTGGTCGATGGTCGCCGGCCCTTTAGTATGGGGCGATGAATCGCGATCGGATCCTGGGTTCGGTGCTTGATGCGATCGGGGAGACGCCGCTGGTTGAACTGGCTCGGATCGGGCGCGGGCTGTCGGGCCGGATCCTGGCGAAGCTCGACTATCTCAACCCCGGACTGTCAAAGAAGGACCGGATCGCGCTGCAGATGATCGAGGACGCCGAGGCGGTGGGGACTCTGCGGGCCGGGCAGACGGTGGTCGAGCTGACCAGCGGCAATACCGGCACCGGGCTGGCGATCGTGTGCGGGATCAGGGGCCATCCCTTCGTAGCGGTGATGTCGAGGGGCAACTCGATCGAGCGGGCGCGGATGATGGCGGCGCTGGGCGCCGAGGTGGTGCTGGTGGAGCAGGCGGCCGGCTGCGCCGCGGGGCAGGTATCCGGCGCGGACATGGAGCTCGTGCGGCAATCGACCGAGCGAATCGTGCGCGAGCGCGATGCGTTTCGCGCCGACCAGTTCTCGCTCGAAGGCAATTTCCGCGCGCACTACCTCCACACGGGCCCGGAGATCTGGCGGCAGTCGGGCCGGAGCGTGCAGGCATTCTGCGACTTCGCCGGCACGGGGGGCACGTTCGCCGGGTGCGCGGCGGCGCTGAAAGAGGCTGACGCTTCGGTCGAATGTTTCCTTGTCGAGCCGCAGGGCGCGGCGGCGCTGGCGGGCGGGCCCATTTCGAGCCCCAACCATCGCATCCAGGGCGGCGGGTATTCGATTCCGCAGTTGAAGGCGCTGCGGCCGGAGCAGATCGACGGGTATCTGACGGTGAGCGATGCTGACGCGATCCGCTGCGCTCGGAGACTGGCGCGCGAGGAGGGGATCTTCGCGGGCTTCTCGTCGGGCGCGAACCTCGCCGCGGCGATGGAGTTGCTGGAGACGCGCTGCCGCGGCAAGACCATCGCCATCATGATCTGCGATTCGGGGCTGAAGTATTTGAGTACGGATCTGTTTGAGTGAGCAGGAAAGAAATGCATTGAGCCACCGATGAAACGGCGGATGAACACCGATGAATGCGAAACAGATGACCCGCTCTACATGAGATGTCGGCTGGCCCCTCTTGATGCGTGCGCTCAGGGAAGGGGCTGCGATGTGGGAGGGGCGGGGAGAGTTGAAGGTTCGGTGACTGGGTGGCTTGTTGGTGCGGAGGCGCTGGTGGTGGCGGGTTGGGTGTCGGCGAGGGGCGGGGGCGGTGGAAACAGTGTCGCGACCATGGCGTTGGCGAGGAGGCGGCGGGCGAAGGTGGGCTCGAGGCCTGAGATGCTCCAGTGATTCAGGCCGGCGAGGCCGCTGGTGAGGTCGTGGCGCGCGATGTAGATGGCTTCGCGATTTCCGATTCGCGCTGCGAAGAGATTTGCACCGGGCGTCTTGGGCCGCGCGAAGGGCCGCCAGGTGGGGCGGCGGAGATCCCAGCCGCTGGGTAAGCCCTGCCCGGTGATGAACGGATGCTCCGCACGAAGCGGCGCGACGTCGTCAGGCTTGATGTTCACCTTGGCGAGGGCTTGTTCCAGCGCGGAGACGGCTTCGGCGCCGCCGGCGGCGTCGAGCCAGAGAGTGCCGCCGGCATCGAGCCACTTTCGCAGGGCTGCGCCTTCGCCATCGCTGAGATTCGTGCCGGGGGTAATGGTGAGGAAGGCGACGCGCTGGCTCGCGAGCGCGGAAGGCGCGGCTGTGCTGAGCTTCAAGTCGATTCCGTGCTCGCGGGCGAGGAAAGCCTTCAACTGCGGGAGCGCGGCGGGCTCGGGATCGAAATCTTCCCCAATCTTGATTCGGGCAATTTCCAGCGACTTTGGCGCGGGCCTGGTCGTAGGCGCGAGATAGTTCGTCCCGATGCGCGGACGGCGGGCGTCCTTCCCCGTCGCGTAAAGATAGATGTTCGCCAGCAGCTTGAAGCTTTCGCGGCTCCTGGCGTCGTCGGCCTGCAGATCGTGGCTCAGGTCGTGATCGAAGATCACCACCAGGGGCCGCACGCTGTTCTGCACCGCAACCAGGTTGACGTTCGCCTGCACCTTCTGTTGCAGATTAAAAAACGGATGCTGCTTGTCGACCTTGACCGGCTGCAGGCCCGGATACAACTGGGCGGCGAGGGCTTTCATGCTGCGAGCGACTGAGCTGGAGCCGTGGCCTTCCGGCGCGCAAACGAGCATTCCGCCGGCGGTGATGTAGTCGCGCAGACGGCTGACCTGTTCGGCCGTCAGCGTGAAGCTCTTGTCGGTCGCGAGGTAGAGCAGCGGGCTCTCGATCAGCTCGTAGACCGGCTGGTTCAAATCGTCGATCTGCCAGCTCGTAGGCGTTTCGAATGAATCGCTGAGATATTCGGTGAAGTTGAACAGATCGGCGGGCCGGTTGTTCCACGACTCGCCGAAGCGGAGCTTGCAGATCGCGAGGGGGCCGCGGGCGCGGGCGAGATAGAGCAGCGCGAAGGCGGTGGAGGCCCCCGGGCCTTTTGGCCCGGACCAGACGCCGTTGAGGCCCTGCTGATTCAGCAGGCGGGTGGTGGCGTCGCGGAACCAGTCGACCTTGTTGAAGGTGCGGTAGCCGGTCGCCTGCCCGACGTTCTGAATCGTCCACATGTAGTAGATGTTGTCTTCGTCGCCGCTGAGGGCGTCGAAGCTGAAGTGCTGGTCGAGCCAGTTCATTCCCCGCTGGAACTCGGGCGTCATCGGCGGCAGCTTGCTGGATCCGAGCTCGAGGCGCTGCGATGAAAGCAGCACGTGCTCGGTGCGCGTCAGAGCCATCAGCCCCGCGGCGGTCATGGGCCCGGTTGGCCCATAGGGCGGACCGACGCGATCGATCGCTGGCGCGAGCGGCTCGTTGGAATAGAGCCCCCAGCCCGCGGCGGCTTTCTCCTTGCTGGGAAGCTGCGCGGCGCGCCAGTAATGGTCGACCTTCAGCCAGAGTTCCGGCTTCACGACCGCACCGCGCCGGTGGCCGGCCCAGAGACCCATCACGCCGTACTGACCCTCGGCGTTGTTGCCGAATTCGTCGCGGGCGGCGCCGGTGCGGATGAGCGTGAAGTTGCCGTGCGTGGTGATCTGCTGCGCCAGCAGCTCCACGTCGCGATGAACGTAGGGCTCCCAGCCTTTCGCGGGAAGCATGGCGAGCACCTGCAGGCGCGTTGCCAGGTCATAGGCGATGTCGGTGTCGTAGCTGAGCACCCAGTTGAGGTGCTGCTGCATCGGCTCACCCTGGAATGGCTGGCCTGCCGCGAGCAGCGCCCACGCGATCAGTCCCTGAATCTCAGCGGTGTTGACTTGCCAGAGGTGCCCCCAGATCCAGTCGGCCTGGGCGCTGGGCTTGAGCGGCGGCGGAGGGAGCAGCGAGGCAACGCCGCGTTCGATGGCGTCATTGACCAGCTCCACGGTCAGCGCGTCGGCGGTGACGGATGCTTGCGTCGTAGCGGGGGCCGGGAGCGGATTCGCCGCAGCGGCCCCACTCTTCGGCCCGCCCGGCACGTGGCCGGACTCAATCGATATCACCAGATGCAGCACCGCGTTGGGCAGGGTCGTGTTGCGCGTGAGGTAGGTGAGGTTGTCAGGGTTGCTCGCAGCCGCCTTGCGCAAGACCCCGGCAACGGAACGGAGCTTCTCTTCGGAATAGCGGGAAAGGCTTCCATCGCGCAGGGCGGCGTCGAGCGCGACGACCGAGACGAGCGCGCCGCCCGGGTCGCGCTTGGCGCGCGCGAGGACGTCATTGGCGACGGTATCGAGGTCCTTCTCGACGCCGCTGCGCGCCAGCGCGTAGAGCATGTCGAGGCGGTATTGCGCCAGACATTTACAGACGTACGATGCGCGCTCGTTCCACGGGGCGGCGTCCTTATCGCCGCCGACCATCTTCGGCTGCGGCAGGCGCTTCTGCAGCTCGATCGCTTCATCCGCGATGCGTTTCTGCTGCGGTGTCATGTACTTGAACGACTCCGGCGGGCCGATGGTGCGCTGGAAGGGCGGGTAGCCGACAGTGACGATCGTCTTGTAATAGAGCTCGGTGTGCTTTCCCGCGAGGACCGGATCATCCCACGTCGGCATCTTCCGAAAGGGCGGCTTTGACCGCTCATAATCCGGAACGGTTCGCAGCGCCTTGAGCAGCTCGGCCGCGCTCGCCTTGGCGTCGGAAGCATCGCAATCCAGCAGCGGGACCATCAGGTGCCAGCGGATGTAGGTATCACGCAGGAGATCGCCGGTGAGTTTCCCGTTCATCCGCTGGGCGATGTCGCTGGCCTGCGAGGAGACGAGCTTCGCGAGGGCCGGGTGCGGGCGGGTGAAGATCGGCTGGGGGCCTTCCTGCTTCCAGTTGAAGAGGCTCGCGGACTCGGTGGTGAGCGTGCTGAGGACTTTGTCGAGCTCATGGGTCTCGGCGCTGGGCTTGGCGGCGGCATGAGCGCAGTGGGAGGGAGCGAGGATGAAGAAGGCCGCAGCGAGGCGGATCAGGAGGGGAGTGGAGCTGCGGGAGCCGCGAGTGAATGATCCGGCGATGCGATGTGATGGGCAACGTTTTCGGCCCATAAGCGGGCTACCGTTTCGGGCGACTGAATCCGGATTCAATCAGGAAGAATGACCACCGATGAAAACAGATGGACACCGATGACCAGCGGAAGGGCGTTCTCACCAGTCTCCATCGTGCGCCTTCCCATCTCTGCGGCTCTCAGCAGGTCATGCAGAATACTCAGTAGATTCTACCCGGTAAAGGGAATAGTACCGGCCGCCGGGCGTGTAGCAGCGTGAGATCGGTCGTCTGCAGACAATGCAGTCGCCTGGCTCAAGGAACGGCCCGCGGGCTGACATCTCAAATCACGAACCCGCGCGATTCAAGAATCGCTCGGCACGGCAATCTTTCGGGACATGTGCATCAGATATGCCATCGTCGCAGGTGCGAGCGCAAGGAGAATCTCGATCAGTGCATATGAGAGACCATCGAGACCGCTCTGATGCCGGCTCCCCGCAATCGCGATCAGGTGCGCCGCGTGCACGAGATAGCCGCCCGCCACCACGAGTGCAGCGACGATAAAACCTGCACGATAAGTTCGACGCATAAGGCAAGCGACGGCGTATGCGCTCAACGCCACGGCCGCGATGAGTGTTTCCGCGGACCACCAGTTCCACCATAGTGGCCTGCCCGCCTCAAAATAATCATCCAATCTGCCCGTGACAGCGCGGACGATCAGGTCAGTCAACTCGAAGAGCGGCGCCATGCTAAAGGCCAAGGCTCCGACCGCCGCAACGACACAGAGGTACTGGCTGGCGTTGGGTCGCCTGCTTCGCGCGCGCGGGCCTGAATAAGCCATCAGACAAAGGAGCATCGCCGGCAGGGTCGCAAGCCGCACGTGGTCGCAGAATTTGACGATTTGTTCATAAGCATTTTCCCGCCCCACCGCGAACCGCATCCACGAAGCTGCCGCCTGACGGATGAACAATTCCCCCGCGAGGATCAGGGCGGCGATCAGGAACGGCCGCCGGGCCCACGCGGCCTTCCGCAGCCAGAGCACACCACATATGCCGAGCACCAGCGAAGCCAAAACCTCCGCCACGTTCAGCCCGCGGAGCACTGTGGAGACGACTCCCACGATCACGAGCCCGGAACGCGCTCGAGCCTCAAACAGAGAGCGATAAGCATCCGGCCCGAAGAAGATCGCGTTCAGTGGCCCATACAACGTCGCCACCAGAGCCGCGATCCGTGCCGGTAGCGCGGAAGCAGGGGTAGCGTCGCGATATTCCAACCTGCCCGCCGTCATCGCGTGGGTCAATTTCCGATCCGCTATGTGCACTTTCCCGGCCTCACGACGCGACGTCGCAGGTAGGTAGAGGTGGCGCGCGAACTACGACCTTGAGCTAACGCGACTCTATCTTGCACATGCAGCCGACTCCGTGGCCGAGCGGCATTACGCCAACCGTCCGCTCGAAGCCTTAGACGAACCGCTACGCCGGTTTCGTGAGTATCTGCAGCCGATGTTCGTTGAGTCAGCCGAGCATCACCAAGCAGCATAAGTGATCATTCAGTCCGCCGCAGGAGAGCCGCGTAGTTGAAACCTTCGGCGGCACGTGCTCCGCGTCGGTCACGCACGAGGCCAAGCAACTAGCGGTGGCGCGCGGCCCCTAAAATAAATTACGACTGTCATCGGCTCGCCCCGATGCCCTTGTTGCGGAAACGGCGCGAAGGCGTCTGGGCAATCGGCTCCAGAAAAGTCGTCCACAACTCTGTCGTAGATGCTGTCGCCGGTGCAGGAAGAAAAGTGCTG
The DNA here is from genome assembly GCA_038204465.1 of Tepidisphaerales bacterium. GTDB lineage: Bacteria > Planctomycetota > Phycisphaerae > Tepidisphaerales > Tepidisphaeraceae > JBBRCX01. Next base: position 38,615 of record JBBRCX010000037.1, read on the forward strand.
ATTGACCCTCTCATTGTCACCAGCGCTGGTCACAATGTTGAACCCATTTTCTGGCACAACCGGTCCATTGAACGTGACCCGCCGTCCGCGATTGCCTCGGGCTGCGCGGGATGGACAAAGTCGATTGGCGGAAATGATTTCAGCTTGAGCGCCCACGCTGCATGCGCGGGACCCGAGCACGGCCAGCGCAGCAATCCGTTTTCTTCATTCTTCGCGTCTTCGCGCCTTCGCGGTAAACCTCTTCATTTCTTTCCATGCCCGATGATCAGCTCGTAGCCGTCCGGGTCGGTGACGCAGATCTCATGCATTTGGCCCCCAGTCGGTCCGCCGGACTTCAACCCCATTCGACTTGAAACGCTCGAACATCGCATCCACATCTTCCAGACGTTCCGTAAACATGTAGGCATCATAAAACTTGCCACTCGGCACGCGCTCGCGGTTGTGAACGATTCGAGCAGGGTCAGCGGCCCGCTTGAGAAAGATCTGGACGCCACCGTTAATCATGATTGCGAAATCGGTCGACTCGTCGTAATCCACCTCAAAGCCAAGTTTGTCTCGATAGAAGGGCAGCGCCTTGCCGGCGTCCGCGACGAGAAACGTCGCGGCCACCCGCGAAAGCTTTGGCACGCGGACGCCATCGGATGGCTGTGAAGTGGCGGGCATTGTACCTCCGTCAGAGGATCGAGTTGTGGTCGCGGCGGGCATCTGGCAGAGCGCGGGGCAAACAAGCAGCAGGCCAATCATCGCGCACGCGATCATGATCAACGCGGCAGCACGTGATGCAATCATGTTGCCCTTTGGCTTGCCGGACAGGTGCTTCTGCGGAATATCTGCCATGAATGCTCCCTTGCCAGATTGGGCGATCGGCGGCTGCACAATCATTACCACAAAGTGCGTCTTTGAGTTGACGGCAGGTCGACCAATGAACAAGGCGGTCGAGGATGGCGTTTCAATGTGAGCTCATCGGCGCCTCGTCAGCGGCTAGTCCTTCGCAATCGATTCTTTCTTCTCCGTGATCTCCGTGGCTTCCGTGGTCAAACAGACCTTCGTCCCCGGAGAAGCTGTCGCGGCTGTCACAGCGGTTTACAATCGGCGGTATGCGGGTGTAACTCAATGGCAGAGTGCAGGCTTTCCGAGCCAATTGTCTCGTTGAACCCAGTAGACTCAGTAGGTCCGGCAGTCGGCCCTCGTTCACCCGCCTATGCCGTTTAAGCCGCATTGCAAAGGAAGTTATCCAAAGCGGGTGATGGGAGTCGAACCCACAACGTCAGGCTTGGAAAGCCTGCACTCTGCCATTGAGTTACACCCGCAGTGAGCAGAATTGTAAGGCGTTGGCGCGGGTGCGGCAATACGGGGCGTGGACGTGTGCGGAGGTCTGATGGGGGCGGCGCTCTCAGGTTCCGCGCCGGTTACGGTGACGAAGGTGGAGGCTCCAACCGTCTCTCCCGCGTTGGGCTCGCTTTTGGATTCGAGCTTGAGTCGGCGCGTTGGGTCATGAAGGTTCGCGAGGGTTGAGACGTTCTGCTTCGCCGAAAGTATTTGTGTGATCAAAGGACGCAGACGCAGAGGGGCGGTCCCCTCCGCACCTTCCCTGGAGGCTGCTTCGGCATGAGGAGGCGGGCGAAGCAGGCGGCCTGCCATGCTCGCGGAGTACTGCTGCGCGTGACATGCCGACTGCGTCGCCCGGCGGGTGAGTGAAGCCTGCGCGGAGGAACTTCGTGCGGATGTGTTTGCCCGCTTCTGAAGGCGTGAAGAAACGGGCAAACAAAATTGTCGGGGGATATGCGGTGCGAGAGCGATGGAACCTGTGTCCGTCGCGCCGCGCGCTGTGATGCCATTGGGATCGCCAGCCGTTTGGGGACTGACAGTCCACGGCCGCCGGATCGAAGGACGCTGTCCGCTGGCTGAACCTGCGGGTTCTGCGGAAGTTTGGTGATCGCGTCCCGGTTTGGTGATTACCACATTCATCGCGGTGTCCTCGTTTGAGGGACGGCGAGAACGCCAGCCGCGAAAACGTTATCAGGTTCCTGGAGCTCGGACGGGGGCGCTGGCGTGCTGTTTAGCGCCAGTCGACCCCGGTGCGCGTGATGGTCTGGGTCCAAGGGCCGGGCGGGACTTGTGAGGCTTCGATGAACCGCCAGTCGACCTGGCCGATGCCGTTGAGGGAGAGGTGATCTCGGACGGCGGGGGAGACGTCGATGCCGGCGTTTTGGTTTGAAGGGTTGCGCGGCGGAGAATTTCCGAAGACGTAGGCGGCGTCATCGGAGACGAAGGGGCCGACGTCTTCCCACTGGGCGTAGCAGGTGCGGCCCGCGTGATCGATCCTGACCCACCGGTTCTTGCAGAGTGACTCGCGCTTTGGCGGTGATGCGCCGCGAGCCCAGGGGATGATGCGATCGAGGTCTGCGCGGCGGTGTCCGGCTTTGAAGTCGTTGAAGGGGAGCGCGACGTAGAACGGATTCTCGCGCGGCACGAACGCGAGCGGGAGATGGCCGCGACCGCGGGTGGGATCATCGTAGCCGCCGAAGTGTTGCTGCCAGCGCTCGTCCCAGGCGCTGGAGGCGTTGGTGGGACTTGCTTTTGTCGGCGGCTCGCCAATCCAGAAAACGGTGGCGGTGATGGAACGATGCAGAGGGTAGCTGGTGGCGAGAGGGGCGATGGAAGAGGGTGCTGGCGTTTTCGTCGCCGCAGCTGGGGCCGGCGGGAGCGGCGGGTGCGGGTCGAAATCGATCGGCGCGCAGCTCAAGGGGATGATGAAGCTGATGAGGCCGAGAGGGACCGCCGCGCGCATGTTGTCATTATGCTGGTGTGACGGCGGCGGGCCATTATTTGTGAAACAGAATCGCCTGCCGACTCAGGGCAACCGCATTCTAGGGAAAGCGTGACGCCGCGTCGTCGTCGGTCCTGCGGCAACGATTGATTTTCAGTCAGCATCGCGGTCTGGGCTTACCGACGATTCGGCAAGTTTTGCCTTCAAATAGAGAATGCGGTTGCCC
>JBBRCX010000038.1:0-41340 GCA_038204465.1 Tepidisphaerales bacterium
TATTCGATTTTTCGGAACTGCTCCGCCGTCTGCTCGCCGATCGCCGTCTCCATCGCTTCTTTCATGCTGCTGAAGCTGGGAGCGCGCTTCAGCGCCGGGTTGAGCGCCCGGCTGATAAAGCTGGGGTCCGTTTCAGTGAACTCGATCAGGTCCTTGAAGCGCCGCTCGCTGATCATCTGCCGGATCTGCTCCGTTGTCGGCTCGGGCATGAAGACCGAAGCGCGGTTCTTGATAAAGCCCTGAATGATCAGGGTCAACCCGGTCACCGAGAGTGCCGCGATCGTGATGAACACGAAATCGATATGGCTGAGAATGAGGGAGAAGATATTCGGACCGCCGCTTCCCGAGGGAGGGGTGGTGCTGGCGGGAGCGGCAGCCGAGCTGGTGCCGACGAACACTGCAGCCCCCAGCAGGGCCACGAGCAGCCCGATCCTGTATTTTGAAGACGAATACCGCCGCATGAGCTGAGTCCTTTCTCCCGTTTGGGAGAGTTGGTGGCTGCCGCAGGTTGACCGGCGCGTCTCATGACCGGGGGGAGGGAAGATCCCCTCGCGAAGCCCCGTTCCGGACGCGCAGGCTGAAATGTTCACTAATGTTCACTGCTGACGAGCCTCATCTCCCTTCGACACGCTTCAAGGGCTGGAGCCGATCTCGCTGCCTCCTGAATTGTTGTGAGGGGGTGATCATCGAATTATCGAGCCAGGGCGGCACTTCAGATCGAGCTCTCATCCACTTTGCGGAACTGGCCGCCGTTCTGGTTCGCAATCTCGTCCAGAAGCTGGACGAACGACTTGCTGCCTTCCTCACCTCCACCGACGAATGCGATCGTGTTTACGCGAGTCTGCTTGGTCGGGTTTAACTGCTTGATCTTTGTCTTCACCGCGTCGTTGTTGGGAAAGTCGCCATCGGTCAGCAGGTACAGCAGGTTCGGCTTGCCTTTGAATGCGACTTCCAAACCTGGAATCGGATTGGTGCTTCCGACCGCGCTCACCTGCTCGAGCCACTGGCGGGCCTTGGCCTTGTTGTCCGAGGTGGCGGCGACAAGGGTTCCGTTGTCGAAGCCAACGAACTTTTCATTGGCAAAGAAGACGATGCTGAAGCTTTGCACCGGTTTGAGGCCATCAATTGCCTTGGCGAGCTCGCCCTTGAGAGTGGGCATCTTCTGAAACATCGATCCGGAAGCGTCGCAGACGAACGCGATGCTGCGGGCGTTGCCGCCATTGCCGAACATTTTTCCCCTGGGCCCGGGCATTCCGCCGCCGCCGGGCACACCGAAGGGCGCGAGCTTGCCGCCCCCATCGCCGGTTCCGGTCCCGCTGCCGTCGCCCGTTCCTGTGCCGGAGCCATTGCCGCGTCCCATGCCTCGGCCGGGGCCGAGGCTGATCAGTCCTTCGGAGCCATCGCCACTGCCGCCGCCCGCCACCTCCGGCAGCGCGTTTTCGCCGGCCTTGGAAGCAAGTCCCTCGGGGGTGGTGTTCTCGGTGAACTCCTGCTGCGCGGTGGTGCGATTGAGGTCACCGCCCAGACCTGGGTTCTCGACGCCGCCGGGCGTGGTCGTCTCCGCCATGGTCGATTCAGGAATGATGATCTGTTCCTGGCTGACGGTGACGATCTCCTTCACCTTCTTCGCCGCCATCACGCCCACCACGCCAATCATGATGATGACCGCGTGGAGCGCGAGCGAGCTGACCAGCGGAAGCACGTTCTGCACCCAGGGCTGCTGCCAGAAGCTGATCGCCGGCGCGTACTCCGTGTCGATGTCATCGGGCGGTAGAATCATCACCGGCGCGGGAACGGTGGCGGGTAGCGCACGCGGCGCCGGCTGGGGCGGCATGGGGTTGGGTTGTGTTGCCATGCAGATTCCTCACAGGCAGCGGGGCGGGGGAATGCTCGCTCCCTAACTATACCGGTGTCGTCGGAACGCATCAAACAGATTGTTGCACGGGATGCAATGAGCCCGAATTTACTCGGGCTCAAAAGTACTCCAGGCAGTGCGGGCGTGGGCCGGATGCGAGCGTATCGAGCAGGATCGTCTGATCCGCGGAGCCGCTGGCGACGCCCAGAGCCACCGCATCGCTTGCGCTGAGCTCGCCACATGCGATGGCAGCCCAGACGTGATCGCGCGACTCGAAGCCTCCCGCGCTGCTCCCGTCGCTTACGGAGATTCGACCATCCGCAAAATGCAACCTCAGTCGCCTCGCGTCACCTTCAGACTCATGGACGACCAGATCAACCTGTCCTGCAGCCGTCGTCGCAAGCCGCATCGACTCCAGCAGACGCTTGTGGTCGAGCACGCGGACCTGCATCCGCGTGAAGAGGCGAGCATCGGCGGCCGCGTGGCGCGAGGGGGGCTGCACGATCTGCGGTTCGCGGAGCAGACGGTGCAGCGGGAAGTCCGCCTGCAGAGACAGTCCGATGCGCGGGTACTGGTCGCGCTGGTTACCCAGGAACTGCAGCAGGCGGCGCAAGCCACCGACGCCGTCGTATCCCAGTTCTGACACGCGCAACGCTTCGTTCCCTTGCTCGTGACGAATCGCGACCCAGCCGTGGACCGGACCGTCATACTCGGGGCGATCGACCATGAGGAACCCGTCGTCCGCACGCCCGATATAATAGCGCCACATCCCTTCGGTCCGCTCAATATCGCACTGCCCCTGCTCGACCATTCGCTGCCGGCAGGCCGTCAGCGCTGCCAGGTCGGACGGCGCGTAGAAGCGAACTCCATCCGTCGACCCGCCTGGGAGCACGCTCGCCGGGATCGTCCAGTCGCAACGCCGCTCGACCGCGCCGTATCCGAAGTGTTCGTAGAAAGAGACGCGAAAAGGCATGAGGGCGCTGACGACTTGGCCGCGCTCGCGGCCACGGCGGAGGACCTCGTTCATGACGGCCGTTGCTACGCCGGGCGCGTTCGCGCCCGCTGCGGACTTGCGCCGCTCGGTCTTGAGCGTGCCAACGTATCCGACGGCCTGGCAGGCGACGCGGCCGCCGCGCACCCACATCGCCAGGTCGTAGACGGTTGCCGTGCCGGCGGCTTGCCCCTCGCGCTCGACGATAAGGCTGTCGCCCCCGATCGTCTGCTTCTCCAGCGTGAGCCGGTCGCGAAAGCTGCCCAGGTCCTTTCCGGCCGACCCGAAGCTCCGCGTCCGCGCCTCGGCGACCGGTTCGAGGTCTGCGTCGGAGATCCATCTGGTGGTTAGGCTCATTCTTCGTTCGCCGGTGGCGGAAGATTAACCGGGAAGTCCGCAGATGCGAAAGGAATCACCGCAGCAGGACGACGAACGCACAGAAGACGTTCTGTGGCTAAAATGGCGCTGCTATCGTGCGGCCGCGGCGTCGCTACGTTCAAATCAGACTACGATCTGCACAACCCAACGGGAGCAACCATGGCGAAGATCGCGATTCTTGTCGAGAAGATTTACGAGGACCTGGAGCTGCAGTATCCGCGGCTGCGGCTGAAAGAGGCGGGACATGCGGTGGAGATTGTCGGGCCCAAGGCGGGCGAGACGTACCTGGGAAAACATGGCTATCCGCAGAAGGCCGAGAAGTCCGCGGCGGAGGTGGAAGCGGCGGATTATGCGCTCATCGTCATCCCCGGCGGCTCAAGCCCGGATCACATGCGCCGCGACGGCGGCATGGTGAAGCTGGTGCGCGACGCGGCGGCGAAGAAGATCCCCATGGCGGCGATCTGCCACGGTCCATTGATGCTCTGCTCCACCGACGCCCTGAAGGGGCGGCGCTGCACCAGCTACATGTCGATTGCGCACGATGTCACGAACGCAGGCGGCAAGTGGGTGGATGAGGAATGCGTGGTTGATGGGCACATCATCACCAGCCGATGTCCCGACGATCTTCCGTCGTTCAGCAATGCGATTCTGCAATTCGTCAGCGAGGGAACCGCGCACGGGGTGAAAGGCAAGCCGATCGCGCCCGCGTGGCTCATGGAGACGCTGCCTGCGAACGTGCGCGGATGAACCGCCTGCGGTTGATCCGTGCGGGCCGCGCGGCTATCTTTGTTAGGCAAAAGTTACGCATGCTTCCGCAGTCGCGAAGCAGGCGCTTCGCTGTCCGAGGGCCGCTTGTGATGATCTTATCGATCGCTAAAACAGTCGTCATGCCGCGTGAGCGCATCGTATCGGGGCAGAGCGAGGGAGAGGAGGAAAATCGCGTCAACTACGCGCTGCGGCCGCTCAAATTCGACCAATACATCGGCCAGGAAACGCTGATCAGGAAGCTGAAAATCGCAGTCGAGGCCGCCCGCTCGCGTAAGGAGCCGGTAGACCACACGTTGCTTCACGGGCCTCCGGGATTAGGCAAGACGACGCTGGCGCACGTCGTCGCCAACGAGGTTGGCGCGCAGGTTCACGTCACTAACGGCCCCGCCCTTACCAAAGGCGCGGACCTCGTCGGCATCCTCACGAAGCTTAACCGTGGCGATGTGCTGTTCATCGACGAGATCCACCGCCTCTCGGCGATTGTCGAGGAATACCTGTACCCGGCGATGGAGGATTTCAAGGTCGACATCACGCTCGACCAGGGAGCGCACGCGAGAACGGTGACCATTCCGATTCCACCCTTCACGCTGATCGGCGCGACAACGCGCATCGGCTTGTTGACCGGCCCGATGCGCGGCCGATTCGGCATCAGCGAACACATCGAGTTCTACACCCCCGAAGCGCTGCACGAGATCCTGCGGGCCAACACCAGGCTGCTTAAACTCGATGCGGAAGACACCGCGCTGTGGGAGTTGTCGCGCCGGAGTCGGGGGACGCCGCGCGTCGCAAATCGCCTGCTGCGCCGCGTGCGCGACTTTGCCGCGGTGGAAGGAAATGGAAAGCTAACGCTGCCGATCACCAAATCGGCGCTGCAACTGGCCGGTATCGACGAGCGTGGACTCGACGATCAGGACCGAACGTTTCTGCGAACCCTGATCGAAGTGTACGAAGGCGGGCCCGTCGGAGTTGACGCCATCGCCGCGACCATGGGCGAAGAGCGCGACACCCTGGAAGACGTGATCGAGCCGTATCTCCTGCAGAACGCGTTCGTCACCCGCACGCGCCAGGGCCGCCGCGCGACGAAACTCGCGTATCAGCATCTTGGATTGGAATACCGCCCTCCCAAGCCGGTAGACGACGAGCTGTTTCGCGCCGACAACGGCAGCGATGCCGATGATTCGTCGTTGTAGAGCAAGCGCGCCGGCCGCCATCTATACCGTCATGATCAACGAAGGGACCGAAGGTGCTTCGCGGCAGCGGAGGCCGCCGCGCGTCGGTCGGGGAGCTCCAGCGGATCAACCGTGATCCACCCGTTGTATCCTGCCGCGTCAAGATTCGCCAGAAGTTCTCCCCAATTCGTATCGCCTTTGCCAAGGATGGCCGCCTTGGTCCGCCGATCGGCGCCGCGCAGAGCGTCATGCCCGCGGACGTGACGCACCAGCGACCCAAGACGCGAGAAGATTTCATCCGGCTCCCATTCATCGCGCAGCATCGCCACTGGATCCAGGTCGATTCCAAACCAGGGACAACTCGCCTGCCGCAGCGCCCGCTCGAGCGCGGAGAACGGCGAGAGATCGCTGCGCAGCGCAACCGTTACTCCGTACCGATCCGCGCGCCGGCCCAGATCCGCCAGCGCCGCGTCCACCTGCGCGACGAAGACCGGATCGATCTGCATGGGAATATAGTGCAGGGTGGTTGCCTCGGGCGCGGGAACGGCCGATAGCGTCGGGATCAGAATCAGGCCCGCATGTTCCGCGCTGATCTTCGGTTTTGGCCGCTCCTGCGGCGGCGGAATCGGGAGCGGGCCGACGTCGACGCAGAGCAGCGGCGCCAGCAATCCTTTCGCCGCCTCCATCGCACCGTCCAGCTGCGCGAGCACCTGATCGACGTCTGCGCCGGGCCCCAGACCCCTGGCGCCGGTCTCGAAGCGCAGGCCGATCAATTCGCGGTCCTGTGAGCTCAGGACGTGGCGGAATTCTCGCCGGCCACTGGATGTGAGAGCGGTCAAATCGACTCCCAGTCCCTGCGCGTCGAACAGCAATCCGTCGAAGCCCAGCTGCCGCGCGATCGCCGGCACTTGACGCACCTCTTCAGACAGCGCCGACGCGGTGACTCCAATTCGCAATGCTTCGCTCATGCGCAGACATTCTATCCGCTCCGCACCGGGTACTTGATCGGTCTGCGGAGATTTGTCATCGGATCGCCCGAAGGACCTTCGCCAGCGCTCGAATGTAATAGCGCGTGATGTCGCCAGTCGGCTGCTTGATCTCCAGCACGAAGCGCTTATTGACGGTGTGAAAATGATCCGCGGGCCAGACGCCCAGGTGCGTGCCCCAGGTGGAGCTCTTCACCGAGACCAGGCAATCATTCTCGCCTTCCGCATCATAGACGACCTTGAAGGCGTGCAGCGCAAAAGGCGGAACGCGGTGCCACGGCCTCGAGGCGCTCACGGAGAAATAGCGCACGTTCGGCGAGTCGCGGATCTCCTGGTTAAAGCGGCGGCAGCTTTTGGTCGTGAGGTCCGACGCGGCCTGCACGTCCCAGCCCAAAACGTTCATGAGTTGAAACCCGCCGAGCCTCTGCCCCAGGTGCCGAACGCACCAGTCGGCGTAGGGGCTGCCCCGGTGCGGCGTGGTGATGGTGAGCAGGGCGGCGACGTGTTCTTCCATCCCCAGCCGTGCGATCATGTAGCGCGCGTCCAGCCCGCCCATCGAATGGCCGATCACCAGCACCCGCGCCTTGGAATGTCCCTGGATCTCCAGTTGACGAAGGATCGTCTCCTTGAGTTGCCGCGCACGCGTTTCGATGCCGGCGGTAGGGTGCACGTGCGAGACGATGAGCGGATGGCCGCGATCGGCGATCGCCCGGTCGATGCCGCTGAAGTACGACATGCGCAGCGGCCCATTCAGCAAATTGCTGAAGCCCATTACGCCGTGATGCAGCACGACCGGAAGCATGGCCGCGGAGGATAGTCGACGGGGAAGAGGGGATCGAGGATGCAGGGTCGCCGGCGCAGCCGACCGCGTAGCGCCAGCGGTGACGGTGGCGCGAACGCACGCTCCCGCGCACCTGAATCGTCGATCCTCTGTCTCATCCTCTCAGCGCCCCGGCGCTTTGTGCCGCGTCCGCCCGGTCTGTAAAGTACCTCGGTTTTTGACCTGAAAGACTCGAGCAGATGCCCCGACGCAGCGACATTCATTCGATCCTGATTATTGGCTCCGGACCGATTGTGATCGGACAGGGGTGCGAGTTCGATTACTCCGGAGTCCAGGCCTGCCGGGCGCTGCGCGAGGAGGGGTACCGGATCGTGCTGATCAACAGCAATCCCGCGACGATCATGACCGATCCGGAGTTTGCCGACGCGACATACATCGAGCCCATCACGCCCGAAGCGGTGGAGAAGATCCTCGAGCGCGAGTCGAAAGGGCCCACTCCTGTCGATGCGGTGCTCCCGACGCTGGGCGGGCAGACGGGGTTGAACATCGCGATGGCCTGCTTCGACCGCGGCATCCTCAAAAAATACAACGTTCAAATGATCGGCGCTAATCGCGAGGCGATCTTCCGCGGCGAAGACCGGCAGGTCTTCAAGGACCTGATGATCTCCATCGGGCTCAAGGTCCCGCGCAGCGGTGTCGTTCACAACATCGATGACGCCCGCAAGGTATTGGCGGACATCGGCCTGCCGCTGATCATCCGCCCGGCTTTCACCCTCGGCGGAACGGGGGGCGGCATCGCCTACAACGTCGAAGAGTTCGAGCCGGCCGTGCAGCGCGGGCTGGACGCTTCGCCGGTAACCGAAGTGCTGATCGAGCAGAGCGTCATCGGGTGGAAGGAATACGAACTGGAGGTGATGCGCGACCGTGCCGACAACGTCGTCATCATCTGCTCCATCGAAAACATGGACGCGATGGGCGTTCATACCGGCGACAGCATCACGGTGGCGCCGATCCAGACCCTGACCGACAAGGAATATCAGCGCATGCGCGACGCCGCGATCGCGGTGATCCGTGCCGTTGGCGTCGAGACCGGGGGGAGCAACATTCAGTTCGCCGTGAATCCTGCGAACGGCGACATGGTCGTCGTCGAGATGAACCCGCGCGTCTCGCGCTCCTCGGCCCTGGCGTCGAAGGCGACCGGATTTCCCATCGCAAAGATCGCCGCGAAGCTCGCGGTCGGCTACACGCTGGACGAATTGCCCAACGACATCACGAAGAAGACCGTCGCGTGCTTCGAGCCGACAATCGATTACTGCGTCATCAAGATCCCGCGCTGGACTTTCGAGAAATTCCCCGACGCCGACGAGACCCTGACGACGCAGATGAAGAGCGTCGGCGAAGCGATGGCCATCGGCCGCACCTTCAAAGAGGCGCTGCAGAAGGGCATTCGATCGATGGAGGTGAAGCGCTTCGGCTTTGGCCTCGACAAGTATGACAAGTGGCTGAACGCGCACAAGCTGGAGAATGGGGCGGATGCGTTAGCGGCGCCGAGCGTGGGCGCGGAGGGTCGTTCGACATTACAGGGTGGTCAACACGGGCGGGACGCCCGTGCTACGGGCACGGTTGCGCGCGAACTCGAAGACAACGGCGCCGACAGCGACAAGACCGTGCAGGGCGAGTCGCTCGACGGCGAATGGCCCATCCCCAAAGTAAAGCTGCGGCGCAAGCTCGCCGTGCCGAGTCAGGGCCGGCTCTATTACCTTCGATATGCCCTGAAGATGGGGTGGGCGATCGAGCAGATTCACGAACTCACCGGGATCGACCCGTGGTTCCTGGCGCAGATGAAGCAGCTTGTGGATTTCGAGGCCGAGCTGATGGGGATGCGCGCGGCGATGAAGTCGGTGCCGATGAACCAGGCGGGGCATCACCTGCCGGCCTCCGCGGATCGCGCGGCGCTGGCCGAGTTGCTTCGCCGCGCCAAGCAGTGGGGCTACAGCGACGTGCAGCTTGCGTCCGTATGGGACCTTGCCGCCGCCCAGGTTCGCGAGCTGCGCAAACGTCTCGCGGTCACGCCGGTCTACAAGCTCGTCGACACCTGCGCCGCCGAGTTCGAAGCCGCCACTCCCTACTACTACTCAACCTATGAGACGCCATTCGTTCAGATCGAAGATGGCAAATCCAAAATCCAAAGTGAAGACGAGATCCGCCTGACCGACAAACCGAAGGTCATCATCATCGGCGGCGGCCCCAATCGCATCGGGCAGGGAATTGAGTTCGACTACTGCTGCGTCCATGCAGCCTTCGCGATGCGCGAGTTGGGGCTGGAATCGGTGATGATCAACTCCAACCCCGAGACGGTCTCAACCGACTACGACACGAGCGACTTGCTGTTCTTCGAGCCGCTCACCCACGAAGACATCCTCAACATCTGCGAACGTCTCAACGGCGGGCCCTTCGGCCATGGGCGCGACCTCGTCAAGGGCGTGATCGTTCAGTTCGGCGGGCAGACGCCGCTGAATCTGGCCAAGGGTCTGAAAGAGGCCGGCGCGCCGATCATCGGCACGAGCGTCGAGTCGATCGACGCGGCCGGCGATCGCGAGCAGTTTCGCGCGCTGCTGCAAAAGCTCGAGCTGCGCCAGCCGGAAAACGGCATCGCCCGCAACGCTAGCGAAGCGGGCGAAGTCGCCAGGCGGATCGGCTATCCGGTCCTGGTCCGGCCATCGTTCGTGCTCGGCGGCAGGGCGATGGAGATCGTCTCCGATGAACAACAGCTCAACTATTACATGACCCACGCCGTCGAGGCGTCGGGCGATTCCCCCATTCTCGTCGATAAATTCCTCGACTCAGCCATCGAGTGTGACGTCGACTGCATCGCCGACTTCGACCCGCCGCCGAAAGGTGGTGAACGTGGAAGTGGCACGGGCGTCCCGCCCGTCGAGAGGAGTCCAGAGGGTGCGGCAGGTTCCGGCGGTTCGCGCACGGGCGGGACGCCCGTGCCACATGAACGCGGCGAAGCGATCATCATCGGCGTCATGGAGCACATCGAAGAGGCGGGAATTCACTCCGGAGACAGCGCCTGCGCGCTGCCGCCTTACTCGCTGTCGAAGGAGATCGTCGCGCGGCTGAAGGTGCAGACGAAGGCGCTGGCGAAAGCACTGCGCGTGCGTGGGCTGATGAACGTGCAGTACGCGATCAAGGACAACGAGGTCTACGTGATCGAGGTGAACCCTCGCGCTTCGCGCACGGTGCCGTTCGTCGGGAAGGCCACCGGCGTGCCATGGGCAAAGATCGCGGCCAAGGTAATGGCCGGGAAATCACTAGCGGAACTGGACGTTAAAGAGCCGGCCGACCAGAGTCACACATCGGTGAAGGAGTCGGTGTTCCCGTTCACCAAGTTCCCCGGCGTTGACGTGATCCTCGGCCCGGAGATGCGCAGCACCGGCGAGGTGATGGGCATCGATCAGAACTTTCCACTCGCGTTCGCCAAGAGTCAGATCGCGGCGGGGGGCGCGCTGCCCACCGAGGGCACTGTCTTCATCTCCGTGCGCGACAGCGACAAGGAAGCGATCGTCCCCGTGGCGAAGATGCTCGCGGAAGCCGGCTTTGAGCTGGTCGCGACGCCGGGCACCTGTCGAGAGCTTTTCAAACGCGACGTGCCGGCGCGCATGATCAGCAAGCTTGCCGAAGGCCGTCCCAACATCAGCGACTTCATCAAGAACGGCAAGATCCAGCTCATCATCAACACGCCCACGACAAAAGGGCCGCAGTCCGATGAAGGAAAAATCCGCTCGCTTGCGGTGCTGAACAAGATCCCGATCGTCACGACCATCACCGGCGCGAGCGCCGCCGCCCGCGGCATCGTCGCGATCCAAAAGCATGGTTGGGGAGTCAGGCCCCTGCAGGACTACTTCAAAGTGTCGTAATCTGGTGAGTCCGCGCCGCGCAGCGCGCAATCCAGAATCGAATCCCGAACTCCTCAATCGAAAATCGAAAATCGCAAATCGAAAATAACAAGGCTCGCCCGACGCGTCCGAGCGAGCCTGCTTTTATTTGACCGCTTTCGCCCTTACGTGATGGGCGAATCAGGCTGCCAGCACCTGCAGCAATTCGCGCAGCTGCGTCTTCTGGGGGTCGTCGGGATTCGTTTGCAGATAGCGATCGAGCCAGACTGACGCGGGCTGGGCGAGGCCGCAGCGGGCGAGCACCAGGCCGAGATCGCGCTGCAGATGTTTCTGTTCGGGCCACAGGAGCATTTCCATCTCGAGCACCGCCGCAACGTCGGCATAATGGCTGCCGCTTCCGAAAACGTTCAGCAGGTTCTGCAGCATGCGCGTGAGCCAGTGACGGTTGGACGCGGGGCGCAGCAGCTCATCCGACCACTCCGCCTCCTGCCCGAACATCTCCTGCATGCGCGCGTGCGCCTCGTCGTTCGTGAGGTAACGCCCGCCCGAAAACGGATCGACGAGCGTGAACTCCTCGCCGACTTCCAGCCCGACGAGGAAGTGTCCCGGAAGCCCGACGCCCCAGGCCCGCAGGCCCAGCCGCTCGGCCACCATCTTATAGATGAGGCTCAACGTGATCGGCAGGCCGCGCTTGGTCTCCAGGACGGCGGGCAGATAGCTGTTCAAGGTGCTGTAGTAGTCGTCGGTGTTTCCGCCAAAACCCTGCTCCTCGAAAAGGAACTCGTGCAGGTGCGCCACCAGCGCCTGCGGCTGCGAGCCGCGAACGCGCGAACGTACCGTGTCGGCATAGCTTTGCAATGTCGAATCAACAGCGGCGGGATCGATGTTGTCCATCTGATGCAGCGAAATCGCCACCGCTCCCTGCAGGAGCGCATCGGGCGAGCTGATCACGGGCAACTGCCGGGAGAGCAGATCGAACGCTCGGGATGAGCAGCACAGAGGTAATGTCGTCGGTGCCATGACAATCTCCTGCGGGCGACGCCTCCCTGCTATCGTCTACCCACTAACTCCATATGCACATTCTGTGCCGGACGCGCAGGAACCGCCTATTGCCTCTCTGACGCGGCTCACCCTGCCGGCGAGCGCCAAAGGCGTCGTTTTGAATTGAATTTCGCGGCTGCGACTCCCCGGCGGAGGCCTGCGTCATTCGCGCCGGGCCGCGGCATTAAACGGCCTGAGACTCGGCCGATGATTCGCACGAAGCCGCCCGGCTCCAGAAGCGGTGGATGCTTCGCGCAAGCTGAATCAGCTCACTGCGGCGCAGCCGACCGATCGCACCGCGAGCGTCCAACTGCAGCCACTCAGCCGCGCGCTCCGCTGCACCAGGGCCGAAGCCCGTCTGCTCCTGCGCCTGCGACAGCGCTCGTGCGAGCGTCCGGTGCGGCTCCACGTGCTGTTGGGTGGAAAGACTCTCGAGGATCTCGTCGGCGCCGACATCTTGCGGCTGACGCGCGTCTGGAAGGTTCATGCCCGTTCGCTCCTGTCCCTCGTTTTCGACGGCATGAGTATAGGGCCGAAACCAGTCCCCAGAACAAGAGCTGGATCGCTTTTTTGCAGAATCTTCCCAGAGCACAATTTACAACACGCGTGGAACGTCAAAAAATCCCAATTGCCTGGCAATCATCTTCTAATCGCCGTGCCGTCAACCTTGCATTTTGACGCCCCTGTCCTACGCTGATCCGCAACATGGAGATCCTGCTTTCGATCACGCTCTTCGTCGCCTTCGGTGCCGCTTTTGTCTTCATCAATCTCATGGTCGGCAAGCTCCTCCGGCCGCAAATTCCCAATCCGGAGAAGGCGGCCATCTACGAGTGCGGCGAGCCGAGCATCGGAACGAGTTGGGTGCAGTTTGACCTGCGCTTCTACATCGTCGCCCTCGTCTTCCTCATCTTCGACGTCGAAGTCGCGTTGTTCTACCCATGGGCCGTCACCTACGGCAGCGCCGCCGCCCTCGCTCAAACCCTCGGCCAGGACGTGATGCAGATCCGCGCCGTGGCGATCGTCGACATGCTCTTCTTCTTCGGCGTGTTGCTGGTCGGCTTCGCTTACCTGTGGCGCTTCGGATATCTCGACTGGGTGCGATCCGCCGCCACCACCAGCATCCGCGCCGACTACCGCGCCGGCTTCGACCTCAGCCAGGCGGCGCGGATTGATCGCCCCATCTGAAGCACCGAAGTCCGAATCGCCGTCGCGGTGACCACGCAGCTTCTGGCCAATTCCACGTCAGCTTAAAAATGGCACAATAGGCGCCACCCGCCCGAACCAGGCCCGGTACACCTGCTCTTCCTCCCGCTCTGAACGCCGAGCGTCATCGCCGCAGCCAAAGCGATCCATGGTGGGCTTTGGTGGGCTTTTGAGGGCTTTGATGGACCCATAACGTCTTCCATTCTCCCACGCTCCTTCAACGGCCCCATCCGGAGCACGTGGTCGAACGGGTCAGCTGTCTCGGATCCATGTCTTCACTTGTCAAAGAGCATCTCCGATCTCCTGGCCGGAAAGCACGTCTTTTTCATTCTATATTCTTCCACATCGGAGGTCAACAGGTGGTTCTTTTGCCGCCGCGGAATTTTGAGCCATGCAGTGGGGGAGTCCGCTGCCGCCGATAGCGCGCCCTTCGCTGAACCTGCGACCCTCCAGCCTCCCGACCCTGGAGCATCCCGATCGCTTCGCTCGTTCAGATGGAAGCAAGCTTCAATCGAGCCACCCTGTCATGACAAAACAGGCCCATCCCTGCCCATCCCGCCTTGACACTCAACCTCGATCCGATAGATTCACGAACCGCGCCCGCACGCCCGTCATCTATCATTCTGAGGGGCCCAGCGGCGATTTCTCGACATCTTCGGCAGTAGCTCAATGGTAGAGCAGCCGGCTGTTAACCGGCTGGTTGTAGGTTCGAGTCCTACCTGCCGAGTTTTCACAACGGTTACGGAACTGCGCAGCGACAGGCCACGGGGAGTTTCAAGCGGCAGATCAATCACGTGCAGGATGGCGTGAAAACTGAGATCTGGCACGCGCAAATTGTGGGATCCAACGATCCATTGGAATTGTTCTGCAAGCGCGGCTCGTTCTTCTCGGGCACGGCCGTGGCTTTCGCTGATGGCTTCCCCTCCGGCAGGATCGGCGTGTATTCGAGCGTCGCGCCGATGCGCTTCGACTCGGTGAGGCTCTATGATCCCTCGGCCTTCATGGACCTGCTGGGCCGCTGGAGTGGCTATGCCAAGAACGAATCGGGCTCCAGCACGTCCACCATCAACGCCGTCGACAGCTCGCAGACTCCGGATTACCTGCTGCGGCTCTCGGTCGACCAGCGCCTGCCGGTGCTGCTCAAGGGGCTGAGATACACCCGGTTCCAGGCGACCTTCAGCGTCAAGAGATTGAACAGCACCGATACCAACAGCTCCGTCGGCCTGGTGTTCAACGCCACCGACCAGGACGATTTTGACAAGGTGAGAATCCTCCACCAAGCTGGAGTCGGGATGCCGACTGGCTGGAGCATCGACAACGGCGGGGTGCAAGCGCTCGTCGCCTCCACCAGCACGGACGCCACCAAGGTGGTGCATCCGGCCGGCACGGACAAGCTGTGGGTGCGGGTGACCAACGACGGCACGACGCTGAGCGTGTTCGAGGCGGCCAGCCAGTCAGGGTTGGACACTGCCGTTGCGTGTTACACCTCGGCCAACTTCAACAACACCGGCGGGATGATCGGCTTTTCCCCCGAGAGCGGCGGCGGCTACGTGGGCGACGTCAGCGTCAAGCGCGGCAGCGGCAGTCCCGTCACCTACAGCACCACCGACGCGGCCGACGCCTTCACCGTCGACGGCAGCGGCTACGCCACCGACACCCTGACCTACGACAACGCCGGCAACCTCACTTACGACGGCGTGTTCCAGTACGCCTACGACGCCTGGAACCGGCTGATCACCGTGAGCAAGGCCTACCGCGACGGAAGCGGCGTCCATGCCGGCTCGCTGATCGACACGATGAGCTACGACGGCATGGGTAGAAGGATCAGCAAGGCCGTCGATAACAGCGGGGATTGGGACTGCGCGTACCATTGCTACTACGATGGGCAATCACTTGTCGAAAGCCGCAACGGCAACGACAACACGCTCAAGCAGCACCTGTGGGGGCTTGGGTACATCGACGAGTTGGTACAGATCGCCACCAATGACGATCCCACCGACACGAACGAGCGCGTGTGTGAGAGCAAGTACTGGGCCTGCTGCGATGCCAACTACAACGTTCTTGGCGTCGTCGATTCCAGCGGCGTGGTCATCGAGCGCTACGAGTACACCCCCTACGGCCAGCGGCAGGTGTTCATCCGCTCCGGCACGAACGACACCGGCTGCTACGCGGCAACCGCGGCATCCAAACGAGTCGTCACCGACTCCGGCACCGTCACGCAGCCTTACGGCCTGTGCGAGGTGGGACATCAGGGGTTGGTGCATGATGAAGATGTAGGCGCGGTTTTCGTTCGCGCACGAAACCTGAGCTGTGCATTGGGGCGATTGATACAGAGAGATGCGGAGGAATACATGGAGCCTCCTAATGCCTACGTCTTTGGCTCCGCGAATTCGGTTACGCACTTGGACCCGTCGGGACATACTAGTATCGGGTTCGCTTTTGACGCCTTCATCGGATCGTGGCATAAAGGCCCAGACGCTCCGTGGCTGGGTGAACCGAAATCAGTCTTGAATGGCTCTGCGCCAAGCGACCTATCCGAGTTTCTCGGTGATAACAGGGGCTTTGGAAAATTACAGAAGAATCCGGTCAATGCGCGGCTCGCAAGCTTCGGTTTCATAGAGAGTACGAAGATTGGCGTAGCTTCTGGCTCGGATGTGGGCGGCTTGAGTTACACCGGCTTCTCACGAAGACGTGAGCGAACTCTTCTGTACGGCGATCCCCAGAAGGGGAAAGTTTATGGCCCGTGGACAAATGACCCACCGAAACAAGCGACCGTCGAGGGAAACCCAGTCGCCCAGATCACTAATATTCCCCCGTGCGAGACCAAAGTGTCTTTTAATCCATCCTCAGCTTATCCATATCTTGGCTGGTATACTCCGAAGATAGACTATTTGGTGATATTTGATTTTAAATGCGTTTCAGCAGGAACTATAAAGGTGACCATCTCCGGATGGACTAACAGATTTCCCGATTACGAAGCGTATGCCGGCATAGAAGGCGACCATGGCTTGTTGCGCTGGGTGAGCCAAGCGCCTGATCCCGGTCCTTCAATCAAAAATCTAACATCTAGCTATCCGATCCCCGTCACCACTTTCACGGTGTCCGCACCGTGATGGGTGTTCGCGGTTCTCGAATGGTAAATGGACAACCTCGATTCTCGAAGCCCTCGATCGTGCGCGAGCCTCGATCTGAGGAGTCGACAATGATGGGCAGTTATTTATAGGCGACGAAGTCGTGCTCCTGCGGCGAAAAATTAGCGCTGGCTAGTGGAGTGTTCTGGACTCAGCGACTCAGAGAAAGGTCGGTATCATCTATGTACGCGCGCATACATTATGAGCGGCGTAAGGAGGAGCCCCAGGACGGCATAATTAGGCAGCCCGCGCGAAGTATTTTGTACCTAATATCGATGTATCTGTGCGCTTACGCCGCCGCTAGTTTAATGCAATACACATTCGACTGGAATGTGCTACAATGGGCCCAGCAAGTACGGCTAGTGTCGCCGAAACTAGCTATACCATTTGGCCCAAGTCCGATTGCAATAGTATTCACGGACGTCATAGGATGCATCGTTCTGAGCGCCGTTATATGCTTCCGGTGGTGGATAAATGGCAAGCGGCTTCGCCGGCAATATTTAGTGATCGCGTGTATGATGGGGATAGTTGTATCTTTCATTGTATTTAAGATCCCCGCATTTGAAGTGCTCTTCTATGGGGTCCCAGTTTTCGGCGACACCATTGGACTATGGGGAGCGTTCATCTTACCGATGTTAGGCGGCTTGTGGCTTACGTCAGCTCGTTTGGGAGCGGTTCCGCGGAGTTAGGCCAGAGCCGGGTATGAGACCGGGGTCTCAATGGATATCTTTAGGCCGCTGGAGCGGCTACGCCAAGAACGAATCGGGCTCCAGCACGTCCACCGTCAACGCCGTCGACAGCTCGCAGACTCCGGATTACCTGCTGCGGCTCTCGGTCGACCAGCGTCTGCCGGTGCTGCTCAAGGGGCTGAGGTACGCCAGGTTCCAGGCGACCTTCAGCGTCAAGAGATTGAACAGCACCGATACCAACAGCTCCGTCGGCCTGGTGTTCAACGCGACCGACCAGGACGATTTTGACAAGGTGAGGATCTACCACCAAGCTGCAGGCGGGCTGCCGACTGGGTGGAGCATCAACAACGGCGGTGTACAAGCCACTGTCGCCTCCAACAGCACGGACGTCACGAAGGTGGTGCATCCGGCCGGCACGGACAAGCAGAGGGTGCGGGTGACCAACGACGGCACGACACTGAGCGTGTTCGAAGCGACCAGCGAGAGCGGCCTGGATACCGTCCAGACCAATGGGCAAACCTGCTACACCTCCCAGAACTTCAACAACACCGGCGGGATGATCGGTTTTTCCCCCGAGAGCGGCGGCGGCTACGTGGGCGACGTCAGCGTCAAGCGCGGCAGCGGCAGCCCCGTCACCTACAGCACCACCGACGCGACCGATGCCTTCACGCTCGACTCCAACGGGTATGCCGTCAAGGATTAAGACGTCCCGCAATTTCCACCAGTTAACTGGCCGCGCTCTCTCTGCTCCTCCCGCCACAGGTTGGGAGACAGCGCGAACTTTAATGAAGAGGGTTCCGATCGGGAAACTTTCGCAACGGTTACGAAACAGCGTCGCCCACCAGTTAACAGAGAACCCCGCGAGGAGGACTCTCGGGGTTCTTGCGTTATTGCGTGATCATCAAATGCTTTAGCCAGCTCGCCGCCTTTCTCCGCTCCCAGAGAGAACCCGGCCCGAGCGCAACAGGTAAGCTACGGTCACCGGCCATCGGGATTCCCTCCTCCCATCAGCCCTTCGCTAAGATAGCCATGCCATGCATGGCGGAGGCCGATGAATTCCCTCGTCTGGATGGTTCTCGACAGTTGCCGGTTCGATTCCTTCGCCGCGGCGGACATGCCCAACGCGCAGCGCTTCGCGTCGCTGAACGGCACGGCGATTGAACGTCGCTACAGCTACGCCTCCTGGACCGCGCCGTCGCATTACACGTTTCTCATGGGGATGGTCCCGCACCAGAACCGCGCGGGAGTGGTCGCATCGGAAATCTACCAGCAGGAGTTTCGGCACTGGAACACGCGCCTCGGCGTCGATGGGATGGACTTCAGCCGGTTCCTGCCGCAACTCTCGCTGCCGAAAGTTCTGCGCGAGCTCGGGTACCGTTGCTGTGCGCGGGTGTCTCTCCCGGTGCTCAACGAGACGACGCTGCTCAGCGCCCACTTCGACGACTACCAGCTGATGGACGACCACAACGACTTCGCCGGAATGGTTCGCGACATGCGCTTCGCCCCCGACCGGCCGAGCTTCTGGTTCCTCAACCTGGGCGAAACGCACTACCCGTACATGCTGCAGGATGCGTCCCTTCCCCGCATCTCAGGTGTGCATGGGGTGCTCGAGTCGCTGGATCGGCCGGAAGAATCAAACGCGGCGGCGTTCTTCGATCCGGAAACAATGCAGCGCCTTCGCCGCCAGCAGGTCCGATGCGTCGAGCACGTCGACTCGCTGCTGCCGCGGCTCTTCGAGAAATGCCCGCCGGACACGCACCTCATCCTTACCGCCGACCACGGCGAGTTGTTTGGCGAAGACGGCTTCTTCGGCCATGGGCCGATCTTTCACGAGAAGGTCTTCGAGGTTCCTTTCGTCGAGGGGAAGGTGCCGCGATGAACTTTGGCGCCATGATCGCCTACATTGGCCCCGGCGGAGGCTTCGCCGTCTCGGCCTCGCTGCTTACCGTCGTCATCGTCGTGGCGGGGATCCTGCTGCTCGTCGTCGGTTTCCCGATTTCGACACTGTGGTACTTGTTGCGGCCCCGGCGTGTGAATTACCGCCACGGGTTCAGGAAAGTTGTCGTTCTCGGCCTCGACGGGCTGGAGCCGAAGATTGTCCGCCGCCTGATGCAGCAAGGCCGCCTGCCGAACTTCGCGGCGCTGGCGCGGAACGGCCACTTCTCCGAACTGCGAACCGTTGCGCCCGCGATCACGCCGGCAGCGTGGTCGTCGTTCATGACCGGCAACGATCCCTCGCGGCACAATATCTTCGACTTCATCACGCGCGATCCCGCGACGTATCTTCCCCGGCTCAGTTCCTCCGATGTGCTGCCGCCGCGACGGATCCTCAAGGTCGGCCGCTGGCGCATTCCCATCTCGCGCCCCCGGGTGAGAATGCTGAGAAAGGGCGTCCCCTTCTGGCACGTCCTGGGGCGTCACCGGCTCGAAGTCACCGTGTTGCGCATGCCGATCACCTTTCCGCCGGAGCGGTTTCGCGGCCGGTTGCTCTCGGGGATGTGCGTGCCCGACCTGCTGGGCACCCAAGGGACTTTCAGCAGCTATTCGACCCATCCGCTGCCCCCGGACAGCGACGGCGGTCAATCTCACGAAATCCGCTTCGAAGGCGCGTCGGCGCGCTGCCACATCACGGGCCCGAAAAATCCTTACGCGGCCGATGATTCAAACCTGACCTTGCCCCTGCTCCTGCGCAAGACCAGGCGCGACGTCCTCGAGCTCAAGCCGGGCGGCACGCGCCTGCGCCTGCGGGTGGGCGAGCAGAGCGACTGGGTCGCGTTGCGCTTCCGCGCGGGGCCCGCCCGCATTCATGGCCGCGTGCGCTTCCATCTTAACTCGTGCGAGCCGCGAACCTCGCTTTACATGACGCCGGTCCACATCGATCCGGAGCGCCCCGCCATGCCCTTGAGCCATCCGGAGATCTTCTGTTCGTACCTCGCGAAGCGCACGGGCGTTTTCGGAACGCTCGGCCTCACCGAAGACACCGGCGCGCTCAACGACGGCGCGCTCGATGCCGGCGGCTTCCTGAAACAGGCGTGGGCGCTTTACCAGGAACGCGAGCGCATGTTTCTCGAAACCCTCGACAAAAAAGCCGATGACCTCACCATCTGCGTCTTCGACACCCCCGACCGTCTCCAGCACATGTTCTGGCGGCAGCACGAGCAAGCGCCGCCAGACGGCCAGAGCGTGGTCGATCAAATGGTCACCCGCATGGATCGGCTGGTCGGCGAGACGCTGAAGCGGCTCGATGACAAGACGCTGCTCATCGTCTTGTCGGATCACGGCTTCACCTCCTTCCGCCGGGGCGTCAATCTGAACACTTGGTTGCGAGACAACGGCTACCTGTATCTAAAGCCGGATGCACCGCCTGGGCGCCCATGGCTCGAAGGGGTGGACTGGCAACGGACCAGGGCCTACGCGCTTGGGCTCAGCGGCGTCTTCGTGAACCTCAGGGGCCGGGAAGCGCGCGGCATCGTTGAGCCGGGCGCTGAGTTCGATCGTCTCCTTGCGGATCTGAAAGCCGGGCTCGAACGACTGATGGATGAAACAACGGACGGCGAAGAGACTCGAGTCATCCGGCGCGTAAGAATCACCTCGCAGGTCTACTCCGGCCCCTATCGCTTCGAGGGCCCGGATCTGCTCGTCGGCTATGAAGCCGGCTACCGCGTTTCCTGGGAATCCGCAAAGGGACAGCTCGCCGGCTCCGTCCTCGCCGACAACACGCGCGCCTGGAGCGGCGACCACTGCGTCGACCCGGACATCGTGCCCGGCGTACTGTTCAGCAACGCTCGCTTCGCGCGCACCTCCCCAGGCATCACGGACCTGGCGCCCACCATCCTCGACGTGTTCGGCGTCGCGCCCGAAGCGCCGATGCAGGGAGAATCGCTGCTGCAGCGCGGGAGAGGTACTTCGTAACACGGGCGTCCCGCTGCGTCCCGCCCGTGCCGAGGCCGCTTAGGAATAGTTGGAGCAGAGTTCGCTGGAGAAACGAATGTTCTCAAAATCAAAGATCAGGCTCGACCCCGACCTGCACCGCAGGGCCGCCGCAAAAGCCAAAGAGCTCGGCTATTCAAGCCTGGACGAATTCATCGCGCACCTGCTGGAGCGCGAACTCAAGCAGACCGCGGAGCAGGCGGCGAAGGAAAAGGTGCTCCAGAAGATGAAGGGCCTCGGCTATCTTTGAGCCGGCACCATGCTCATGAACCCACGCACGACCGTGAGGCAATGGAGAACACGCGATCGAGGCAGGACAAGTGGGCCGTATCCGGCTCGAACGGATGACCTCCTCCTTGTAAGGGAGGCGCTCTAGCCAACTGAGCTAACGGCCCGTGTTTTGACTCGCCTGAAGTATATCGGCCGCCCGACCGCTCGCAATTCGCCCGCCCGCCGCGACCGGTGGCGTCAATCATAACGAATCGAATAACGTCGCCTCCGGCGCTTCGACCGCGGGCGGGTTTGCGGGGCGGGCGAAGTTGGGAAGGCTCGAGTAGATCTCGATGATGCGCTCGAGACGGTCGGCATCTTCCGGGCGCTTGTCCCAGCGGATGCGCTTGATCCGCGGGAAGCGCAGCGCGTACCCGCTCGCGTGACGCGCGCTGGTCTGGATCTGGTCGCACGCGATCTCCAGCACCACCTTCGGTTCGACGGCGTGCACCCGCCCATACTGGCCCCGTGAGAGCTTCAGGAACAGCTCGGTCAGCTGCGCGATCTCTTCATCCGTCACGCCGCTGTACGCCTTGCCAATGTTGACCAGCGCCGCGTCGGGAAGCGCGGGGTCGCGGTCCCACACGGCGAAGGTGTAGTCGCTCAGCACGCTGCGGCGTTTGCCGTGGCCGTACTCCGCCGCCGTGACCACGCAATCCATCGTCGGCAAATGCGTTTTGATCTTCAGCCACATCTTCCCGCGCCGCCCGGGCGAGTAGATCGATTCCGGGTCCTTCAGGACGACGCCCTCGTTTCGCCGGTTGCGCGCTGCTTCGAAGCACTGCCGGATCTCCTCAGCGGTGATCACCTCGGAGATGCTCGTGCAGAGCAGCCCCGGTGTTGCTGAAGCGCACGCGGCCGCGCGGGCCTCATCCGTGCAAAGCTCCGTCGCGCACAATTCCGAAAGGGCCGCACGCCGGCGGCGCAGCGGGTAGTCCATCAGCAGTTCCCCGTCTTTGAAGAGGATGTCGAATGCGATGAAGACCGCCGGGTTCTCGCGCAGGATCTTCGACGTCAGCGTCTTGCGGCCCAGGCGTTTTTGAATGTGCGCGAAGGGCAGGACGCAGCCGTCGCGGTAGGGAACGATCTCGCCGTCGAGAAGGAAATCGCCCGGCAGCTTCGACAGCGCCTCCACGACATCGGGGAAGCTCGCGTCGGTGCGGTCCATGGTGCGCGTGCAGATGGCGATCCGCTGAGCGGACTTGTGCACCTGGGCGCGGATTCCATCCAGCTTGTCCTCGGCGTAAAACGCGCGGCCGGACAACGTTTCCGCGGCGTCGTCCGCCGTCTCCTGCGGCGTCGCCAGCATGAACTGGATCGGATGAAAAAGCCGGAAGCTCGCGGCCGCCAGCGCATCGTCTTTGGCGAGGACCGCCACTTCGTCCAGATCGCCGACGAGCAACTGGCAGCGCTGAATCTCCGGCAGCGGCCTGCCGAAGGCAATCGCCACCGCCGCCTGCAGCACGCCCTCCTGTACGCCCGTGCGCAGGTCGCCGAAAATAATCTTGGTGACATAGGCGGCTTCGCGCCCGTCGGCGCAGCGCACCATCAACTCGTAGAGGATCGCGCGCTTGTTCTCCCACGCCCCGGTGGCCGCCAGATCGTCGAACGCGCGGGCGAGGTCTTGTAACCGAAGCCGCTCGCGTTCGACGACCAGCTTCGCCGGCCAGACCTTGGCGATCCCATCCCCGATTTCCCCGCTTTTGACCACCAGGTCGTGATAGGCGTGCGGGTCGAGCTTCAGGATCGACAGCACCACGTCGCTCACCAGGGCGCCGCCGACGTTGAGGACGCGCTCGTCCGTTGAAGCGAACGCCCGGCCCGCCGCGTAACGAACCGCCAGGCGCAGATCCGTCTCCCCCAGCGATCGCAGATATTCGGAGAGAATCGCCTGTTTCTGCAGCTTCTTCGTGGTGGCGGCGGCCGCGTCGTTGGCCTGCGCAAATTGCAGCAGCGTTGCAGAGGGCACGGCTTGATTTTAGGCGAGAGTCGCAGCGATGACGCAGCGCCAAAAGCGGACACAGATCCTCACCACAGGGGAGCGGCGCTTGCGCCGGAACACGCTTGAATCGCTCTCGCAGCCCGGTTTAGCCGTCGCGCCCACGCGACGCCCCCGCACGGTGCGATTCAAGACGGTTTGGTCCACGGAACGTCGCGAAGGCCCGCCTCATGATTCGCCAGCCGCGCGTGGACAAAAAGCCAATCGCTCAAGCGATTCAGGTAGCGAATGATGATCGGCGCAACGCCATGTTCCGCCGCGAAGGCGACGAGCAGCCTTTCCGCCCGCCGGCAGATCGTCCGCGCCAGGTGGAGCCGCGCGGCCGTCTCGTTTCCGCCAGGCAGGATGAAGAACTGGATCTTCGGAAGCCGCGACTCCGCGCTGTCGATCTGTGCTTCGAGCCGGCTTACCGATGCCTCTGCCAGCGCGGGCAGCGCGTCCTGCTTCGCGGCTGCAGGTGTCGCAAGCTGCGATCCGATCACGAACAGTTCGTTTTGTACTTCATTCAGGAGTCTGCGCAGTTCGGCGCCGGCGACGGTTGCGGCCAGCCCCAGTGACGCGTTCAGTTCGTCCACAGTTCCGTAGCACTCGATCCGCGCGTCCGATTTGCTGACCCGCGACCCACCGAACAGGCCCGTGCTGCCATCGTCGCCGCTGCGAGTGTAGATCTTCATTCGATGGATGATGGTCCCGGGATCGAACCCAATCAAGCCGCGTTCCGGCTTGGCTTCAGGCGTTCGGGAATACCTTTCCGTAAGGTTGGATTTCAGTTCGTATTAAGAGCGCGCTAAGGCGTTGACGGCCTTCCCCGCGCGGTGGATCGTTGCCGGCGTGAATACGGGCCTATTATCCGGGACATTCAAATCTTCCCGAGATTCCAGCGCCTCGCCCCAGC
This sequence comes from Tepidisphaerales bacterium, assembly GCA_038204465.1. Taxonomy (GTDB): domain Bacteria; phylum Planctomycetota; class Phycisphaerae; order Tepidisphaerales; family Tepidisphaeraceae; genus JBBRCX01. Next base: position 23,989 of record JBBRCX010000038.1, read on the forward strand.
GGAGCATCGCCATGACGCGTGGTCCCGAGAATTCGGCCAATCCGGATACATCCCGCAACGTGACGGCCTTCTCCGGTCGCAGGCACAAGCGCACGATCCTCGTGGTGGACGACGAGAAGGACCTCGTCGAGCTCATCACCTACAACCTCACGCGCAACGGCTACAACGCGATCTGTGCCTCCAGCGGCGATGAGGCGCTGGAGATCGCCGCGCGGGAACTGCCGGACCTGATCATCCTCGACCTCATGCTTCCGGGGATCAACGGGACCGAAGTCGCGCGGCGTCTCAAGGCGGACGCCCGCACCGTCGACATCCCGATCATCATGCTCACCGCGAAGGGTGAAGAGACCGACATCGTGGTCGGCCTGACCCTCGGCGCCGATGACTACGTCACCAAGCCCTTCAGCATGAAAGTCTTGCTGGCCCGCCTGAACACGGTCCTGCGCCGCGGCGAGCCGACGACCGCTCTCGAACAAGCCACGGTCCTCAAGGCAGGCCCGCTCGCGATCGATAGCTCGCGGCACGAAGTGACGGTGAACGACGAGCCGGTGCGGCTCACCCTCACCGAGTTCAAGCTGCTGGCCGCCCTGGTCGCCGCCCGCGGCCGCGTGCTCACCCGCGACCAGCTCATGGATAAAGCGATGGGCAACGACGTTTTCGTCACCGACCGCGCCATTGACGTCCACATCACCTCCATCCGCAAGAAACTCGGCGCCGCCAGCTGGCTGGTCCACACCGTCCGTGGCGTCGGGTACAGGCTCCAGGAAGAGCCCAGCGCTGCGGAGTAAGTGTCCAGATCGAGCCGGCTTCCTTAGACTGAATCCATGACTCCGCGGCCGTTCCTCCTGCGCCTCATCGTCCCGTTCGGACTGATGATTGCGTTGCTGGTCGGCGTGTGCGGCGCTGTCATCTACTGGGTGGGGCAGCAGACGGCCCACCTGCAGCAGATCCATGACCTGGAACGCCTCACGACCGCGGTCCGCCAGTATGTGCCGGAGGGGGGTCCACTCGATGACGCCCACCGCGAGCGGCTGGCCGGCGCCGGGAAAGTCCTCGGGACGCGCATCACGCTCATCGCGGGCGAGGGCACTGTCCTGCTCGACACCGATGCCAGCGCGCCGGGGATGGAAAACCATAACAGCCGCCCGGAGGTGTTGGCGGCGCGGAAGGGGGGGATCGGCCGAGCGGTGCGCTACAGCCACACGCTTGGGGAGGATTCGGTCTATGTGGCGCAGCTGGTTGACGCGAACCAGCCGAACGGTCGAATCCTTCGCCTGAGTTATCCGCGGCACGCATGGGCAAGCCTCGGCACGTCCATTCCCGCCATCGTCGCCGGTGCGATCGTGGCGGCTCTGCTGATGGTCGGGCTGCTGGCGATGCTGCTGCAGCGGCAGTGGATCGCCCCGGTGCGGCGGCTCGCTTCCGCCGCGGAGCGCATGGCGGCGGGGGAGTGGGGGCAGCGCGTTGAGCCGGCCGGCGCGGAAGATCTCCGCTTCTTTTCCTCCAGGCTGAACCTTGTCGCCTCCCACGCCCAGCAGCAACTCGCCGATCTCCGACACCAGCGGCAGGACCTGCGGGCCCTGGTCGATACCCTTCCCGATCCGATTCTCGTCAGCGATCCTGAAGGGCGGATCGTCCTGATGAATCCCCCGGCCGCGAGCCTGCTCGACGTGCCGCCGGAGCAGGCACTGGGAAAGCAGGTGGTGAGCGTGGTGACGGATGAAGCCATCCTCGCGCTCTTCGAGCAGGCCCGCGGCTCCAAGGCGATCGGCGCACTGGAATCTTCTGAGGCCGATGCAGCGCCGTCGCTGCAGCGCGAGATCTGGCTCAGCCGCCACGGGCAGCGCATCACCTGTCAGGCGGTCGCAATCCAGACTACCGGGGGCGGCGTCGTGCTCGTGCTGCGCGACGTCAGCGCGCTGGTGGGCATGGTGCAGATGAAGACCGACTTCGTGGCCAACGCCAGCCATGAGCTGCGCACGCCGATCGCCGCGATCAAGATCGCCTTCGAAACGCTGCGCGACGTGTATGCGGATGACCCGACCCAGGCCCAGCGTTGCATCAGCATCATCGACGGGCACATGGAGCGGCTGGAAGAGATGCTGCGCGATCTGCTGGACCTGTCGCGCGTGGAGAGCACTGAGTTCGACCCGTTCCTGCGCGAGGTGAAGACCGGCGATCTGTTCGCCGCGCTGCGGGCGTCGATGGGCCCCATGGCACGGCAGAAAGGGGTGGACCTGCGCTTCGGCGCGTCGCCGCCCCAAAGCTTCGTCGGCGACGAGCGCCTGCTTCACCTGGTGCTGAAAAACCTCGTCGAGAACAGCATCAAGTTCACGCTCGCCGGCGGCGCCGTGACCGTCAACGCAACGCTTACAGCCGATCCGGTGCCGGTGTCGGGCGCTGCCGATGGCGCCCCCGACGTTCCTGGCGCCGCCATTGAGTTGTCGGTGATCGACACGGGGATCGGCATCCCGCCGGAGCACCTCGACCGGGTGTTCGAGCGGTTCTACCAGGTTGATTCCGCGCGCAGCGGCAGCGCGGGGCGCGGGACCGGCCTCGGGCTGGCGATCGTCAAGCACGCGATGTCGGCGATGGGTGGAACGGTCCACGTCAGATCGACCGTCGGACGAGGCACGACTGTGGTCTGCATCTTTCCCAATCGCCAGATCACGGAGGCGGCGCAGTCGCAAGCGGCTCTCTGAATCGCGCGACATCGGCCCTCGTCGGCGCGGCAGCGACTTTTACTTTTTCATGAGCCTCTCATACTGTCTGCCGCATGGCGGCCAAGGTGATTGACGGCGCGGCGTTGGCCGCGAAGGTGAAGCAGGACGTCGCCGCCGGCGTCCGGGCGCTTCTGGACCAGGGGCGGCCCGTGCACCTGACGGCGGTCCTGGTCGGCTCCACGCCGGCCGGCGAGATGTTCGCCGACCGGCAGAGGCAGGCGTGTCACGCGGTCGGGATCAATTACGAGCTGCGCACTCTTTCGGGCGACGCCGACGCGGGCACCGTCGCGGGCACGATCCAGTCTCTCAATCGAGACCCTTCCGTCAGCGGCATCATGCTGCATCTGCCGCTGCCGGATCATCTGGACGCCGCGGAATTGCAGTACGGCATCGATCCGGTGAAAGACGTCGAAGGCGTCAACCCGGCGAACATCGGGTACGTCGTGTATGGGCACACGTTGATCGCGCCCTTCACCGCGATGGCGGTGATCGAGCTGATCCGATCGACCGGTGTCGAATTGCGCGGCGCCGAGGCAGTCGTGGTGGGCGCCAGCCAGATCGTCGGCCGGCCCATCGGGCTGCTGCTCACGGAACAGATGGCGACCGTCACCATGTGCCACATCGCCACCCGCGACCTTTCCGCGCACACCCGCCGGGCGGAAATCCTGATTGTCGCCGTCGGCAAGGCGGGCCTGATCGACGCGGGATATGTGCGCGACGGCGCGGTGGTCATCGACGTCGGGATCAACCGCATCAAGCAGCCCGACGGGACGAAGAAGACGGTGGGGGACGTGGACTTCGAAGCCGTGAGCCAGCGAGTCGGCTGGATCACTCCGGTGCCGGGTGGCGTCGGCCCGGTGACGGTTGCGATGCTGCTGAAGAACACGCTGCGAAGCGCCCAGCTCCTGTCGGGATCAGCGGTGCACTAGCGCGGGGTTCGGTATTGGTTCAGGTTGAGAGTCCCCGACCCGGTAGCTGCGCACCCACAGCATCACCGTGGCCAAGCACAGTAGCATCGGCAACGCAGCGGCCAGGGCAAAGAAGCGGCGTCTCATCCCTCGCAGAGGATACCCCTCGTCAGAATTACGGTGACCTATTATGAGATCTGTTTCTCGACTTGTGGCACCTGGTTTGGCCCATATTGCGGAATGGCCCAATCCCGGCCCAACGAGTGCTGGTATTGCTGATACTCGCGCAGAATGTCGTCCCGCCCGCCAAACTTTTTGTAGATGAGCCGCCCGCGCCACCGACCGCTCGGATTGGCGGCGGGGTTTTTCGCATAGAGGAAGAAATCCCACGCAGGATTACGATCGGACTGATCTTCGACAAATCCGCCACCTCCCATGCCGTGGCAGATGACGACGCCGTGAGGGTCTTCAAACATCACCGCGAACGCCATTTCGTCGCGCCGGCCCAGGAAAAGCGGCACGTGAAACGAGATGGGGGCGCGGCTGGCGTACAAGCCATAATCGTGCTCGCTGAAGGCAAGGTCGTAGCGGTCCTGCTCCCAGGGGATCGCAGCGTGCTCGGCCTGGAGGGACGTGCAGAACTGCGCCCACATCAGCGCCTGATACGCGTCGCGGCTCAGCACGTACATAGCCTTGTTCTCGGGTCTGTGGATGTAACTGGCGAAAAAGAATCCGATATGCGTATTGGGGGACCTGCCGTCTGCGAATCGCTCCAGCTCATGCAGTTGGTACCGAAACGTCCAATCAATATGGCACGGCCCGGCGATTTGAAAAGTCGTCCAGCTTTCAACCCTGTGCCCAGCCGTCGGAGGCTGATGCAGGGTCACGCGCTTGCCGGCCTCTTCGACGACCAACTCCGTCGGCGAGATTCTGGGCTCGTAAAAATGAGGAGATGGCAGGGGGGAGATGAACTCGAAGTTCATGCCGCAGTACTTCGGCACGAAAAGCGGCCGCGGGTCGTGGACCGACGTGATCTGCCAGATGCCGGCGTAATCAGCTTCATGTTGTTCGTGAGAGGTGTGGTCGCCGACGGTGATCGACAGTTCCGGCGTCGCAAGCTGGTGCCAATGTGTAGTCATGTATCGAGGCCGGTTAAAGTGTAAGTGGAGGCTCCTGTCAAATCCCAGCACTCTGTTGCATCGGTTCGTTCCTGGTTTGCCGCGGATCGGTAACCCGCTCCCCGCTTCGATCGCCGGAGTGACGCGCAGCGTTTCAAACCGAACGGCTACCCCAGTGTTCCCCCCACCTTGGACGGCGACGACCCGGCGAATACGATTGGCCTGGCCCCCGTCTGGCGGCGGTTAGCGTCGCTTTTGGAGAAAACGAAGTGATCAAAGTTGCGATGATCGGCGCGGGCAGCGTCGTTTTCTCCAAGAACCTGACCGGCGACCTCCTCAGCTTCCCCGAATTCAAGAACGTCACGCTGAGCTACATGGACATCGATCCGGAGCGGCTCGAGGTGGGGGCGAGCCTCTGCCGGAAGGTGGCCCACTCGCTGGGCGCGGCCCCCACGATCGAAGCGACGACCGACCGCCGCGAGGCGCTGCGCGGCGCGGACTTCGTCATCAACATGGTGCAGATCGGCGGCTTCGACTCGACGCTCGTCGACTTCGAGGTCCCGCGAAAATACGGGCTGAGCTTCACCATCGCCGACACCACCGGGCCCGGCGGGATGTTTCGCGCGCTGCGTACCTACCCGATGCTCAGCGGCCTGGCGCGCGACATGGAAGCGATCTGCCCGCGGGCCATCCTGCTGAATTATTCCAACCCGATGTCGATGAACATGCAGACGATCGCGCGCTCGGCCGGCATCCGCGCGGTCGGGCTGTGCCACAGCGTGCAAGGCACGCTCAACCAGATGGCGGGCTACCTCGGCGAAGACCCCGGCGCCGTCGCGTTCGTCTGCGCGGGAATCAACCACATGGCGTTCTACCTCCGGCTGGAGAAGGACGGCGTCGATCTCTACCCGCGGCTGTTCGGCGCGATGGGGCTGCCGGAGGTCTACCAGACCAATAAAGTCCGCTTCGAGATCATGAAGCGGCTGGGCTACTTCGTAACGGAATCGAGCGAGCACAATGCCGAGTACAGCCCGTGGTTCATTCCGCATGGGCGGGAGGCGATCGAGCGATTCGACGTGCCGGTGGACGAGTATCTGCGCCGCTGCGATGGGATCGTCGACGAATTTGAGCGGATGAAAGCGTTCTGCATCTCCGACAAGCCGCTCGAGGTGCATCGCAGCCAGGAGTACGGCAGCACGATCATTCACTCCGTCGTCACGGGCAAGCCAAGCGTCATCTACGGCAACATGCCCAACCGCGGCACGATCACTAACCTTCCGGACACGGCAATCGCCGAAGCGCCCACGCTGGTGGATCGCTCGGGACTGCGCTTCATGCCGGTGGGCGAACTGCCGCCGCAACTGGTCGCGTACATGAACCCGCATATCACGCAGCACGAGCTGTTCATCCGCGCGGCAACCGAGGGCCGCCGCGACCACATCTACCAGGCGGCGATGTTCGACCCGCTCACCGCGGCCACGATCGCGCCCGACCAAATCGTGCAGATGTGCGACGAGCTGATCGCGGCACACGGCGATCTGCTGCCGAACCTCGACGCGAAGAAGACGCTCGTCCCCGGCAGCGGTAAGAGTTTCGCACCGGTGAATCCGAAAGCGCTGCGCGCCAGCTGGGACAACGCGCAGGACAGAAGCTGTGAAGACTCGATCCTCCAGTGGCAGCTCATCGGCCCGTTCCGTAGCGAAACGGCGGGGAAGGTGAGCCTGGAGATGCGAACGCCGGTTGAGGACGATTTTCTCAGGCGCGGCGATGGCTCAGTGAACCTGAAGGCGAGCTACGAGTGCGACGGCGCCAGCCTGAAATGGACATGCGCCCAGGCGAGCAAGCGCGGGCGGCTCGATTTGAGCACCGCCTTGGGGCAGGTCGAGTGGGCCATCGCGTACGGCTACGCCCAGATCGAATCCGTCCACGCCCGCGACACGATCCTCCGCTGCGGCAGCGATGACGGCATCAGGATATGGCTGAACGGGAAAGTCGTTCACAGCCACGAGGTGGGGCGGGCCTACTCACCCAATGCCGACGAAGCCGCGATCCACTTGAAGTCCGGAACCAATCGACTGCTGGTCAAGATCGACAACTACACTTCAGGTTGGAGTTTCGGGGTTTCGATTCCCAGGATCTGCTGACGCCGGCGCCGGCTCAGCGCATCTCGTCGAACGTGCCCACTACCGGCAGCGGACCGACCAGTGGCCTGGCATACTCGATGAATGCCTCCGTGATGTCGTTGCCGTCTTTCAGGTAGGACGGGTCCATGTGCTTGGTCTCCTTCGCGACAGTGCTGAGCGGCGTGAGGAAGGTTTCGATCTGGTAGCTTTCGCCCGGCAATCGGCGCATCGCCACGCTTCCGCCGGCGTTGGGTTCCGCGCTGTAGCGGACGGCCATCTCACCGACGAGGCGCGCTTCACTGGCGTCTGTTTCGCTGACGAAGCCGGGGAAGCTCCGTTGCAGATAGCCGAAGGTGTCGGCGCGCACGCGCACCCTCTTTCCCATCCTGGCAGTGATCAGGTCCGCCAGAAAATCGCCCAGCGCGCCGGTTCCCGAGAGCTGCACATTGCCGTGGCTGTCGCGCTGCAGCGACTGCTCGGCGATGCGCTCCGCCCAGGTGCGCCCCTTGTCGTCGCTGATCCCTTCGCTCACAGCAATGAGGCAGCGGCCGTGCTGCTTATACACGCGCTCGACATCCCCCAGGAATTTGTCCTCCGAGAGCGGCGCTTCCGGAACGTAGATCAGGTGCGGCCCATCGCCGGCGCGGTGCCGGGCAAGCGCCGAGGCGGCGGTGAGGTAGCCGGCGTTGCGTCCCATGATCACGTCCACCTTGATGCCCGGCAGCGAGAGGTTGTCGAAGTTGTCTCCCATCATCGCCGCCGCGACAAACTTCGCGGCGGTGCCGTAGCCCGGCGTGTGGTCGTGCACGCGCAGATCGTTGTCGATCGTTTTGGGAATGTGATAGACCCGCAGGTCGTGGCCTTCGCGCTGGGCAAGCTCGCTGACGATGCGCGCGGTGTCGGCCGAGTCGTTCCCGCCGATATAGAAGAAGTAGCGCACGTCGTGCTTCTGAAAAGCGCGGAAGATGCGCTCACAGTACGCGGGGTCGGGCTTGTCGCGCGTCGAGCCCAGCGCCGACGAGGGGGTCTTCGCGATCCGGTCGAGCAGCTCTTCGGGAACGTTGTCCAGCGGGATGAAGTCGTCGTTGACGATCCCGCGAACGCCGTGGCGCGCCCCGAGCAGGTTATTGACGATGCCCTTTCGCCGGATCTCCCGGATCACGCCCACAAGCGACTCATTGATGACGGAAGTGGGCCCGCCGGACTGACCGACGATCGCGTTGCCTCTGGATGCGCTGCTCATAGTGACACCTGCGAAGCCGCTGAGGTCCCTGGGCGTCGCATGATAGTAGAAGGTGCAACGTGTTCAACGCACCGTTTTTTCGCTCGAACGCGCTGGCTCACTTGCTCAGCATCACGCGCTCGATGAATCCGGTGTCGACGTCGCCCGCTCCGAAGTGCGGGTTGTCCATGATCTGCAGGTGCAGCGGGATCGTCGTCTTGATCGGCGCGACGTGGAACTCGCCGAGCGCCCGGCGCATGGTGGCGATGGCTTCGGCGCGGGTGGGGCGGTGCACGATCAGCTTGCCGATCATGCTGTCGTAGTTGGGGGGGACGCGATACCCGGCGTAGGCGTGCGAATCGATCCGCACGCCCGGACCGCCCGGCAGGCGCAGCTCCTGGATGAGCCCGGGCGAGGGCGCGAAGTTTCGTCCTGGGTCTTCCGCGTTGATGCGGCACTCGATGGCATGGCCGCTCTGAGTGATCTGGTCCTGTTCGAGCGAAAGCTTCTCGCCGGATGCGATGCGAATCTGCTGCTTGATCAAGTCGATCCCGGTGACGGCTTCCGTGACCGGATGCTCCACCTGGATGCGCGCGTTCACTTCGAGGATGTAAAAGTTCTGCTCGCGATCGACGAGGAACTCGACCGTGCCGGCGTTGGCGTAGCCCGCCGCCTTGACCAGCCGAACCGCCGCCGCGCACAGCGCCTCGCGCACCTTCGTTCGCAACATCGGGCTGGGGGACTCTTCGACCAGCTTCTGATGGCGGCGCTGCAGGGAGCAGTCGCGCTCCCACAAGTGAATGGTGTTGCCGTGATGGTCCGCCAGCACCTGCACTTCGACATGGCGGCCGAACTCGACGTACTTTTCGATGTAAACCGTGGAATCCTTGAAAGCGTTCTCCGCTTCCGCCTGGGCCTGGCGAAGTCCGGCCTGGAGCGAGACGTCGTTGTGGGCCACGCGCATGCCGCGCCCGCCTCCGCCGGCCGCCGCCTTGATGATGATCGGATAGCCGATTTCGTCCGCGACTTTCAGGGCGCCTTTCTCGTCCTCCACCGCGCCGTCGCTCCCCGGCACGGTCGGCACCTTCGCCTTGCGGGCGATCTTCTTCGCCTCGACCTTGTCCCCCAGGGCACGCATCGCCGCGACCGGCGGGCCGATGAACTCGATCTTGCAGCTGCGGCACACCTCCGCGAAATGCGCGTTTTCCGCGAGGAACCCGTACCCCGGGTGGATCGCCTGCACGTCGGCGATTTCGGCGGCGGCGATGATCCGGTCGATGCGCAGGTAGCTCTCGGCAGGCGATGCTTCGCCGATGCAGATCGCGCGATCCGCGAGCTTCAGGTAGGCCGCGTCGCGATCGGCGTTGGAATAGACGACCACCGTCTGAATGCTCATCTCGCGGCAGGCGCGGATCACCCGCAGGGCAATCTCACCTCGGTTCGCTATCAGGATCTTCGAGAACATAGGGGCCAGGGCGGATCGGGACTTGCGGGCTGCAGAATTCGTCTTGTCACGCGGCGTCGTGGATCGTCAGGCGGGCTTGACCAGGAACAGGACGGTCCCGTGCTCGACGGGCTGGCCGTCCTGGATCAGGATCCTGGCGATGGTTCCGCGGCACTCGGCCTTGATGTTGTTGAAGACTTTCATCGCCTCGATGATGCAGACGTCGGTCTCCTCATCGACTTCGCTGCCGACGGAAACGAACGCCTTCTCACCCTGCTTCGGCGCCGCGTAATACGTTCCCACCATCGGGCTCTTGATCTGCGTGAGGCCGGCCTCTTCCGAAGCTTCATGCGCCGCATGGGCCGCGCCACCGGCCGGCGAAGCAGTGGCGGGCGCTGGCGCGAAATGGTGCATCGTCGGGGCAAACTGCGCTGGAACGGCCCCGCGCTTTAGAATAATGCGCTTGTCGCCGTCGCGCACATCGACGGTGTTCAGGTCATTGGCCCCCATCAGGCGCACGAGATCTTCGAGTAGGCCGGTATCCATTGGGCTCGTCGCGCCGCGCGCGGATGCGCCGCGTTCGGCGGCTGCCTTCGTCTTTTTTCTGGAACGCTTTTCACTCAATGTGGCAGCCCTCGAAACTGCGATCGAGCGAGGAGAGCACTTCGCAGCCGGAGTGCGTGATCAGCACGTCGTCCTCGATCCGTACTCCCCCTTCGCCCGGCAGATAGATGCCGGGCTCTACCGTGACCACCATGCCCGGGCGCAGCTCTTCTTCGCCGCCCGTTTTACGCAGCGTGGGAAGCTCGTGGATCTCCCGACCGATGCCGTGGCCCAGGCCGTGCCCGAACCGTTCCTTGAAGCCGGCCTTCTCGATCACGTCGCGTGCGACGCGGTCGGCCTGCAGGGTGGTGACGCCCGGGCGGAGGAACTTGATTGCCGCGTCCTGCGCTTCCTCCACGAGCTTATAGATCTGTTTGATCTTCGGGTTGACCCGCCCGACGATGAGCGTGCGCGTCAGGTCGCTGCAGTATCCCTTGTAAAGCGCTCCCCAGTCGATGAGCAGCGGCTGGTCGCGCTGCACCAGTGTTTCCCCGGGCCGGTAGTGCGGAAGCGAGCTGTTCGCCCCCGCCGCGACGATGACCGGGAAGCTGGCGTCGGCGGCGCCGCGCGAGCGCAGCTCGAAGATCAGCATGCCGGCGATGTGATTCTCCGACTGCCCGGCGGTGATCTCCCCGCGGATGGCCTCGAATGCCTCCTCGGCGACTCCGACTGACTTGCGGATCAGGTCGATCTCGTGGTCGTCCTTCACCTTGCGGAGGGTCACCATGACGTCTTCGAGCGGCACCAATTCGACGGGCTTGGCGTCCTTGTGCTGCTTCATCGCGGTCATCAGGGCATCGATTTGCCCGACCGACGTGAAGTTGGCCTCGAAGCCGACGCGCGTGACCCGGGCATCGCTCATGGTCCTGGCGACCGCGTCGGACATCTTCGCGTCGCGGATGCTCACCTTCAGCCAGCCCGCCTCCAGTTCCGCCTGTTCCTGGTAGCGGAAGTCGGTGACGAGGTGGAAGTCCTTTTCGGTGATCAGGCCGACGGAATCGTCGCCGCTGAAGTTGGTGAGGTAACCCAGGTCCGGCGGGTGGGTCAGGAGCAAGCCGTCGAGCTTTAGCTCCTTCATTGCATCGCGAACGCTCTTCTGTCGGACTTTCAGGTACGCCTTGGCCCGACTGACGACGGTCTTGGTCTGCATTTCCCGTATATCCGCGAAAAAACGACTGGAAAGAGGCCGAAACCCTACTGGAGGGTGGGCGGGGCTGTCAACCGCGCTCCAGGTGCCAGCCCTTCATCTTGACCGCGGTAACGGCAACGATAAACTCATCCGCCATCGATCGGCGGACGCGTCACACGGCTTACAAACATTGAGCAGGCGCCGTTCGTAGTGTCGATGACTGGTTTTGTCCAAGGAGCAGCCATGAAGATCGAGCCACAGTAAGGGCTCATGCTGACCGAAGCCCCGCATGGTCAGTGTGAGCGGATCATGCGGAAAACGGGCTTCGAGAGGCGACATTCGAAGCTCACCCGCCGCGAGCCATGAGGCTCAAGCCGGTGGAGAACCAACCCGCAGGGGCCGAATCCCGGAGATCTCCGGGCCGGTAGTCGCCAAAGGATTTAGACGATTGCCGCGGAAGAGGCTTCCGCGGGTTTAGTGTTTTGAAAGGGAATGTAATGTCACGCGACCTGAGCAAGATCCGCAACATCGGCATCGCCGCCCATATTGACGCCGGCAAAACCACCGTCTCCGAGCGCGTGCTGTATTACACCGGCAAGATCCACAAGATGGGCGAGGTCCATGAAGGCACCGCGGTGATGGATTTCCTCGAAGAGGAGCAGAAGCGCGGCATCACCATCCAATCGGCGGCGACCACCTGCCCGTGGGACCGCAACGGCGAGCGTTACATCATCAACCTGATCGATACGCCCGGGCACGTCGACTTCACCGTCGAAGTGGAGCGCAGCCTTCGCGTGCTGGACGGCGCGGTGGCGGTCTTCGACGGCAAGGAAGGCGTCGAGGCCCAGTCGGAAACCGTCTGGCGGCAGGCCACCAAGTACGCCGTGCCGCGTCTCTGCTTCATCAACAAGATGGACAAGCTCGGGGCCGATTTCGAGTTCAGCTTCAACAGCATCCGCGAGCGCCTCGGCGCGCCGGCCGTCGCGGTGCAGATCCCCATCGGCCAAAGCGATACCTTCAAAGGCATCATCGACCTGCTGCGGGGCGTCGCCATCTATTACAAGCTCGACGACGACAAGGACAAGGGCAAGACCATCATTGAGAGGCCGATTCCCGAAGAGGAGAAGGCGCGCTACGAGAAGTGGCGCCACGAGCTGATCGAGAAAGTCGCCGAGACCGACGACGCGCTGACCGAGAAGTATCTCGCGGGCCAAGAGATCGGCGTCGAAGAGCTCCGTCTCGCGCTGCGCCGGGCGACCATCGCCTTCAAGGCGCACCCGGTCTTCTGCGGCTCGGCGCTGAAGTATGTCGGCGTCCAGCGCCTGCTCGACGGGGTCATCGACTATCTGCCCAATCCACTGGAAATGCCGCCGGTGAAGGGCCATGACCTCAAGGACCCGGATACGATCATCGAGCGCCACGCCAACGCCGACGAGCCGTTCAGCGGTCTGGTCTTCAAGATCGTCAGCGACCAGCACGGCGATCTCACCTACGTGCGCGTCTACAGCGGCAAGCTCGAGAAGGGCAGCCGCGTGCTCAACAGCACGCGCAACAAGCGGGAGAACATCTCGCGCATGTTCCAGATGCACGCCCAGGACCGCAATCCGCTCGACATCGCCGAGGCCGGAGACATCGTCGCCTGCATCGGAGTGAAGGACGCCCTCACCGGCGACACGCTCTGCGATCCCGACCACCCGATCATCCTCGAGAGGATCACCTTCCCCGAGACCGTCATCAGCATGTCGATCGAGCCCAAGACTGCCGCCGACAAGCAGAAGCTCGGCGAAGCCCTCACCACGCTCAAGCGCGAGGACCCGACCTTCCAGGCCAACTACGACGACGAAACCGGGCAGACCATCATCGCCGGCATGGGCGAATTGCACCTGGAAATCCTGCGCAACAAGCTCACGCGCGACATGAAGGTGGACGTGATCGTCGGCAAGCCGAAGGTCGCCTACAAGGAGACCATCACCGGCACCGCGCAGGCGCGCGGGAAGTTCGTCAAGCAGACGGGCGGGCGCGGGCAGTTCGGCGACGCCACCGTGCGCGTCGAGCCCTACAGCAAGGAGCGCGCAGCGGAGGACGAGCTCAAGTTTGACGACAACTTCACCTTCGAGAACAAGGTTTTCGGCGGCTCGATCCCCAAGGAATACATCCCCTCGGTCGAGTACGGCGCGCGGCAGGCCTGCAAGAGCGGCGTGCTCGCCAGCTACCCGATGATCAACGTGAAGTGCACGCTTCTCGAGGGGTCTTACCACCCGGTCGACAGCTCGCAGATCGCGTTCGAGCAGGCCGGCTCGCTCGCCTTCCGCGAAGCGGTGCAGAAGGCGGGCATCACGCTGCTCGAGCCGATCATGAAGGTCGTCATCACCACGCCGGAAGATTTCACCGGCTCCGTGACCGGCGACCTCTCCAAGCGCCGCGGCTCGATCGTCAACATGGAACAGCGCGGCAACACCCGCGTCATCGAAGCCGAAGTTCCTCTGAGCGAGATGTTCGGCTACACGACCGAGCTGCGGTCCATGAGCCAGGGCCGCGCGACCTCGGTAATGGAGCCCCTGAAGTACGCCCAGGTCCCGACGCAGGTGAAGAACGCCATTCTCGAGGAAGTCGGCTGATCGACCGACTTACGGAAGAGCAATCAAAACGGGCGCGCCGAACTTTCCGGCGCGCCTGTTTGGCGTTTACACCCTTTTACTTATGACGGCTTGGCCCACCTTGTCTCCGGATCGCCAGTCTCAATGGGCGGGCGACGACATGGTCGTTCCCACCGCCTGGCGCGGCTGATCCAGCACCCAGACCCCCAGCACCCGCTTCTCCCGCTTCAACTTCAGCCCCGTCTGCTTCGCCACGTTCGCCAGCACCTCATCCGCCACCTCGCCCGATGGCTGAGTGTTCGCAAAAGCCCTCGGCCGCACGTCGTCGTGATAATACCAACTGACCCGCACGTCGGTCGGGCTGACGCCTTCGGCCATGATCGGCCGGCGAAGGCAGTTGCCGACCTCGATCAGCAGCCTCGACACGTTTCCGTTCATCGTGCCGCCGTTGCGACCCAGCGTCTTGTGGAACAGTTGAACGTTCGTCTGGTCGGGCGGGCTCGGGTCCGACATCGGGGTGAACTTGAACGTTCCGCTGGCGATGATGACATCGCGCTCCACCTGCCGCAGCGTCAGCTTCGCGGGGGCGCCGAGCAGTTTGCTCAACTCCTTCTCGAACGCCGCGATGCGCTGCGGCAGCGACGCCGGCTCGCGGACGACCCAGTCGCCCGGCATCGGCCGCCTAAGGATCTCCTGCGGAATGTCGACGCTGTTCCAGGGCAATTGGGTCGCGGTGCGGACGGCGGAACCCACCGTCCCGCCGTTGCCGTAGTTGACGTAGTATTCGCTCAGCTCTTCACCGTTCCACTGCAGCACCATCCGGTCGGGGTCCTTGCCTTCCATCGCCTGGCGGGAATTCTGCGCGATCCACTTCGCCCGCTCCGGGATGAAAGGCGGCGCCACGAGCTTCGCCGTCTCATCCTTCCGCAACGCATACACCGCGTCGAACCGCTGCTGCCACTCTTCCGTGACGCGGGGATTCGGCGCCGGCGCCGGCGGGTTGAAGTGGCGATCGATAAGGAACCACAGGAGCGGGACGAGCGCGACGGCAACGACCGTGACTGCGATGTAGTGGATCCTGGTGAGCTTCATCTGCGCCCCTTGCCGGGTACCCGGCAGATTAACATGAGAAAGCAGTCCAAGGAAAATTAGCCACCGATGAACACGGCTCGACTGTCTTCGACCCTGAGGCTCAGACCCGAAGGGAGCTCGCCGAAGTCCGATGAACACCGAGTGAAAACACGGGACGGAGGCTTCATTACGAAGTCAATGCCGATCGATGGCGATCCACAGAAGTGGAACGACCGCGATGGCAGCAACCATCAGGCTCTCCTCCCATGCTTTTTAATCGGTGTTGATCGGCAGCGCCCAGGTGGACCAGACGCGGCGACAGAGCACGCGGTGAAAGTCGGACCAATGCCCTTTGGCCAACGGCCCGACGGCGCGCAACATGCCGGTCACGGTGCGATGACGCAGGGAAAGGATCGCGCCCAGAATCAGAACGACAACCCGCTGGAAAGTTGGACGAGTGAATGCTACAGAGAACGAAAGGGGCTATGTTCTGACGCCCCGGCTACCGCAGTTCATCAAAGCCGGTACTTGAACTGGAGATCAGCCACTTCGGCGGATTTCATGTTACCATAACCTCGACTGTGTTGAACAAAAAATTCCATATGAAACGACAACTCCCAACCTCCAGCACTGGGTACCAGATCATAATCACACTTCGCGGAAGCAAGCCGCCCATCTGGCGGCGGCTCGTCGTGCCGGCGGAGATTACGCTCGAAGACCTTCATCATATAATTCAAGCGGCGATGGGTTGGTACGACAGCCATCTGCACGATTTCGATATTGACGGCGGGCGGTACGTGGGCCGATCCCCGTACGGCGAAGACATGGGCATGGAAGGCATGGATGAAGCGAAATATCGCCTCTGTGAGGTCGTCAGCGCCGAGAAGACGAAATTCAACTACCAGTATGATTTTGGAGACAGTTGGGATCATGTGCTGCTCATCGAGAAGATCATCCCGGCCGCAAGCCTGCCGCAACTGTTCGTCTGCCTGGCGGGGAAAGGGAGCTGCCCGCCCGAAGATTGCGGCGGGATTTGGGGGTATTGCCAACTGCTCGAAACGCTGAGCAACCCGAAGCATCCCGAGCACAAGGACATGAAAGAATGGATCGGGGGCGAATTTGATCCGGATTCATTCGACGTGGAGACCGTGAACAAGAGATTGGCCGCGTTTCGGGGTAAGGGAAAACGTCGATGAAGGGATGGTTTTGATGTCCAGCGATGGCGGATGCTTAAGCGGCGATCAGAGCCCATTGTAGCACGTGTGTGGCCCTGGGCATAAAGGCCATGAGGACTTGAAGTCATCTCCACCTTCCTCCGGTTTGACACCGGCAGTCCCCTCAGACTAAGCGCGAATCGTGACAACAGGAATACACCATGACCCTTTCCCAGGAACAAATCGACACCTTCTCCCGCAACGGCTTTCTCCCGTACGAGAAAATCCTCAAGGAAGATGAGATCGACCTGCTCCGCCGCGAATACGACCGCGAGTTCGCTCTCGCCGAAACCGCCGGGCACTGGCGCAACCTCTCCGCCAACGAGGACGCGGCCGTCTCCGAGCAGAAGTCGGCGAAGGTCAAGATGCTCCAGATCATGCAGATGTGCGAGCGCAACGTTCACTACCGAAAGCTGCTCTACGACGCCCGCATCCTCGACGTGGTGGAAGATCTCATCGGCTCCAACATCATGCTCTTCCACGACCAGGCCCTGTTCAAGCCGGCCCTCGAGGGCGGCGAGGTCACCTGGCACCAGGACAACGCCTACTGGAAGTGCCGCCCCGCCAACCTCGTTTCCTGCTGGCTCACGCTCGACGACGTCGACGCCGCCAACGGCGCGATGCAGGTCATCCCCGGCTCCCACCTCTCCCCCATCTGGCACGAGAAGAAAGACGAGAAGGTCATCCTCTTCGACCTCCGGGACAAGATCGATGAGTCAAAGGCGGTCACCGTCCCACTGCCCGCCGGCGCCTGCATGTTCCATCACTGCCAGACCCTTCACCACACCAATCCCAACACCACCCCGCGTCAGCGCCGCGCCTTCGCGATCCACTTCATGACCCCGGGCACGCGCGCCGGCAACGGCGAGGTGATGCACACCACCTTCTCCCGGCCGATCCTGCGATTGAGCGCTTGAGAAGGGTTTTTTTAAAAGTCAGGTGGTCAGGTCTGTTTCCAGGAGGAGTGTTCGCCGCATCTTGGGGTGTTGGGTGATTGGTTAGTCCTCGTGAGCGACGGATTCAGGAGATGCAGACGCGGAGGGGCGGCCCCCTCCGCACCTCCCTGAATACAGCTCCGGCAAAGGAAGCGTGGGGGGGGAAACCGAGCCACCAGCAAGGCCGCCATACCCCGGGGCGGGGGCCCCCCGGCCGCACCCCACCGCCACCCCGCGTGGCCGCGGGGAGGGGGGGAGTTGGGGG
>JBBRCX010000039.1:0-39627 GCA_038204465.1 Tepidisphaerales bacterium
GGCATGGTTCGACTCGTTGGGGCTGATCAGCCTGACCGCGAGGTATGCAACGTTAAACGGTTAGAAGAAACCGCCGGATACGCTGAGTACGTCCGGTGGTGTGGGAGGACGGGCGCCGCAAGGCGCCCTCCTACCCGATTCATCTTAGCGATGATGCGCGGCCCTGGCGGTGTTCGAGTGCAGAATTTCGACGTTTTCCTGACCATAGAGCCCCGCGCCCCTTGGAAACTGCAAAATCCGCTTGACAGTTCCCACCCGCTGACTATTCTGATTCACATCGTTTTAAACGATGACGCGAAAGCAAGATTGACGGCAAAGCGACAGGACTTCTCCGCTATGCGGACGCGGAGAGGCTCTGCTTTTGCTGTTTTCGTTTTTGCGCCTTGACCCACGGTGGCGGGTCGCTAGGATTCTACCAGTAATCGAGTTGGAACCGGGCTGACGCACTACAGACCTGCCCGGTTAAAAGCCGCTTCACGAACGTAAAGCGGCTAATTTTGTCGGCTGACCGAACGAAACTTCTGGCAATTTGAGTGAGCGGCGCGGTTTGAGCCACGCATCAAAGCCTGCGGCGGACAGGCTTCAGATGGCGGTCGCGAAGAAATCTTCTCTCCTCCCTTTGCAGAAAAGGACAATCTGATGCGAGTGCATGAGGTGCGCGATTTTAGTAAGCGCGGCGACGCACTGCCGATACCGAACCTGATCGATGTGCAGATCGAATCGTATCAGCGCTTCCTTCAGAAGGAGTCCGACGCGGCGAAGCGCAAGGACGAGGGGCTGGAGGCGCTGCTTCGCGAAGTATTCCCCATTGAAAGCTATGACGGGAATCTGCGCCTGGAATACATCAGCTACGACCTGTCTGAAGCGCGCTATACGCCGGACGAATGTCGCGCGCTGCGCCTGACCTTTGGCATGCCGTTCAGGATTCAGGTGCGCTTTGTCCGCAAGGACAAGGACGAGGTGATGGAAGACTCCATCTACCTCGGCGAAATCCCCATCATGATCGGCGGCGGTGAATTCATCATCAACGGCGCCGAGCGCGTCATCGTGAATCAGCTTCACCGCTCACCCGGCGTCGACTTCCTCGTCGAAGTGCAGGAGGGCGACCGCCCGCTGCACGGCTGCCGGGTCATCCCCGAGCGGGGCAGCTGGATTGAATGCTCCGTCACGAAGAAGGATGCACTCGCCGTCCGAATCGACCAGTCGAGCAAGATTCCTGCCACCACCTTCCTGCGGGCGCTAGACAAGAAATACAGCTCGACCGAGTTGATCATCCGCGAGTTCTACCAGGTGGAGAGCGTCAAGGTCGGCCAGCTTAACTCGGCCTACTACGCCGCCTCCCCCATCATCGATACCGAAAGCGGCGAAGAGCTGGTGAAGGCCGGCGCGCAGCTCGGCGAGTCGGTCAACAAGATCCAGGCGTCGAGCTTGAGGTCGATCGACGTCGTCACCAAGGTGACCGATCCGCTGATCCTGAATACCCTGGCCGACGACAACTCCACCAGCCACGAAGATGCCCTGATGCGCATCTACGCCCGGCTGCGTCCGGGAAACCCGCCGCAGTTGGAGAAGGCGCAGACGTTGTTCCAGGAAAAGTTCTTCGATGAAAACCGCTATCGCCTCGGCCGGGTCGGACGCTTCCGCATCAACCGCAAGTTCGACCAGAACGTCCCCGAGACGGTGATGACGCTGCGCAGCGAGGACCTGGTCAATTCACTTAAGTACATGTTCAAGCTCCGCAGCGGCGAAGGTTACGTCGACGACATCGATCACCTCGGCAACCGCCGTCTGCGCACGATCGACGAGCTGGCCTCGGAAGAGCTCCGCAAAGGCTTCCTCAAGCTCAAGCGCACCGTGCAGGAGCGAATGAGCCTGAAGGACCCAAATGAGCTGGGGCGCATCGCCGAGCTGGTAAACAGCAAGAGCATCAGCAGCTCGATCGATTTCTTCTTCGGCCGGGGCGAACTGTCGCAGGTGGTCGATCAGACAAACCCGCTCAGTCAGCTTACCCACGAGCGGCGCCTGTCGGCTCTTGGGCCTGGCGGATTGAACCGCAAGCGCGCGGGTTTAGAAGTGCGCGACGTTCACATCTCCCACTATGGACGTATCTGTCCGATCGAGACGCCGGAAGGCACCAATATCGGGCTCATCGCGTCCCTCTCCATCTACAGCGACATCGATGAGTACGGCTTCCTCATTACTCCCTACCGCGTCGTGAAGGACGGCAAGGTAAACGGGCAGCACAAGTACCTGCGGGCAGACGAGGAAATGAAGACCGTCCTGGCGCCGCCTGACATCGTCGAGAAGGACGGCCATCTGCGCAAGGGCAATGTCCTGGCCCGCGTGCAGGGCGACCTGGCGACGGTGCCCAGCCGGGACGTCGAATTCATCGACATCAGTCCGCGACAGACGGTCTCCGTCTCCGCCGCGCTCATCCCGTTCCTCGAGCACGACGACGCCAACCGCGCCTTGATGGGATCCAACATGCAACGGCAGGCGGTCCCGCTTCTGCGGACCGACCCGCCGGTCGTCTCAACCGGCATGGAAAAACCCGTCGCGCAGAACAGCGGCATGGTCGTCCGCGCCGAGCGTGCCGGCGTCGTAACCTCCGTCGATGCCAGCCGCATCCTCATCGACAACGCCGATGAATACATCCTGCGAAAGTTCGTCGGGCTCAACGAGCGCACCTGCCTGAACCAGAAGCCGATCGTGAAAAAGGGCCAGCGCGTCAAGAAAGGGCAGATCCTCGCGGACGGCGCTGCCACGCATCAGGGCGAACTCGCGCTGGGGCGCAACGTGCTCGTCGCCTTCCAGACCTACGACGGCTACAACTTCGAAGACGCGATCGTCATCAGCCAGCGGCTGGTGAAGGAAGACATCTTTACCTCGATCCACATCGAGGAGTACGACGTCGAGATTCGCGAAACCAAGCTCGGGCGCGAGGAGTTCACCCGTGATATCCCCAACGTCAGCGAGCGGGCCCTGGCCAACCTCGACGAGAGCGGCGTGGTCCGCGTCGGGACGCGCGTCGGCCCCGGCGACATCCTCGTTGGAAAGATCGCTCCCAAGAGCAAGAGCGAATTGACGCCGGAAGAGAAGCTGCTTCACGCCATCTTCGGACGCGCAGGCGAAGACGTGAAGAACGACTCGCTGGAGATGCCCGCTGGTGAGGAAGGCGTCGTCATCGGCGCCCAGCGGTTCAGCCGCCGAATGCACATGAGCGAGGAGCAGAAGAAGTCCTTGAAGAAGGACATCGACCGCTTCGAGAAGGAGATGGACCAGCGGGCGATCGAGATCTTCAAGCAGATGATCGGTGAGATCAACGAGGTGTCCGGCCAGCAGATGATCGATCCCGGCACCCGCCAGAAGGTCGGCCAGTCGGAAATCGCCGATGTCATCCTCGAGCAGATCGAGGGCTTCAGCACCGACTGGATCAAGGGCAACAAGGAGGCGAAGGAGCAGGGGCTCAATACCCACTCCCGGTTCTGGCCCCGCGTGCAGGCAGTCCGCAAGGAAAAGGCCCGCCGCATGGAGCACATGAAGCGCGGCGATGAATTGCCGAGCGGCGTGCTCGAGATGGTCAAGGTCTACGTCGCGACTAAGCGGCAGTTGTCGGTGGGTGACAAGATGGCCGGCCGGCACGGGAACAAGGGGGTTATCGCCCGCATCGTTCCCGACGAAGACATGCCTTTCCTGGAGGACGGCACGCCCGTCGACATCCTGCTTAATCCGCTGGGTGTGCCCAGCCGCATGAACGTCGGGCAGATTCTGGAGACGCATCTGGGCTGGGCCGCGGCAGTGCTCGGGTTCCAGGCGGTCACCCCCGTCTTCGATGGCGCGACCGAAGACGAGATCCACAAGGCCATCGAAGAAGCCAACCACACGGTCCGTGACCGGCGCAAGGATCGCAAGCACGCCAACACGCTCCTCGACTCGCGCGCGTTGGACGTGGAGATGCCCTACGGGGGCAAGATCCAGCTCTATGACGGCCGCACCGGCGAAGCCTTCGAGCAGAAGACGACGGTGGGCTACATCTACATGATGAAGCTCCACCACCTGGTCGACGACAAGATCCATGCCCGCGCGACCGGACCCTACTCGCTGATCACGCAGCAGCCCCTCGGCGGCAAGGCCCGCACAGGCGGGCAGCGCTTCGGCGAGATGGAAGTGTGGGGCCTGGAAGCGTACGGCGCCGCTTACGTGCTGCAGGAGCTGCTGACGGTCAAGAGCGACGACGTCGAAGGCCGGACCAAGATCTACGAGTCGATGGTCAAAGGCACCAACACGCTCGAAGCCGGGACCCCGGTCTCGTTTGACGTGCTGTGCAACGAAATCCGCGGACTCGGTTTGAACATCCAGCTCGAGAAGAAGAAAGGACTCGGCGGAGGTGAAGATGAAGATGGCGATTTAATGTAGCAGAGGAGTTGAGTTAAAATGACTTGGCCTGAGATCGGCAAGAATAACCTTCGAGCAGCAAAGCGGACATTGGAAGAGGAACCACGGAGTTCCACATCTCGTGCATACTACGCTGCGCATGTAGTGTTGGCTGATGTGCTGGTGCAGGCAGGTTACACGCTCTCGCTCGGTCGACAGACTCCACCGCACGCGCATCAGGCAAAGCTAGTTGGCCAACATTTGGCTCATTATGGCGTTTCTTCCGTGAGGGAGCTGCGCGCGGTCGTGAGACGACTCTACGCTCGTCGAATTGACGCGGACTACAAGCAAACGGTGACTGTGGACCGATCGACGGCGATGGATTCAATTCGCGACGCGTCGACACTGTTTCGACTCCTGAGCATCGGATGAATCTATGGAAGTTGTAGCTGACCCAGCCCTGCGTAGACAGATTGCTGACTCGGCACAGCAGGCGCTGGACCGCCATCAGCCGCAGCGCTATCGCATCGTTGTGGACCAAAACGCCATCCTTGAAGAGGATGACTGGTACCATATTGTCGTGAATACTGAAGACGATGTTCGAGATCGCGAGTTTTATGAAGCGATCGCCGAAGCTGAGGCGGAGCTTCAGGATAGGGATGATCATCAGTATCTGCTGGTACCCGCAGTGGCGGAATGAGATGGATCATCTGGAGCAGTTGTAACGATGAGCATTTACAGTGTCTTGTGACCTGAGCACGACGGGTGCACTGGGAATACAAAATCCTCACGCACCCGGGTGCTCACAGCAGCAAAGAAAGTTTGAGCGCGGTTGGCGCATCTCGCGTCAAGGAACTCAATGAGCTCGGAGCCAATGGATGGGAGTGGTGCCGGTGAGCTACGACGACCTGTTGCATTCGGTCACCTACGTGTTCAAGAGGAGCTTGAACTGGTCGCCAGGTTGAAGTCGGGAGACCTTTGGAGCTGTTGTTCTTCATTGGACTACTCGTGACGGTGCTCTTTGCAATGCCGCTCCTGATGCTCGCTTGTTAATCTTGCAGACAGTGAAAGGCGATGCGGATCGGCACAGAGGTTTTGAAGTGAAACAAAACACGGGCGGTTTGCCCGTGACAGCAAGGAAAGAAAACGATCATGGCTGAAAGCGTCTACGATCGTATTAACGATTACGGCTCGGTCCGTATTCAGCTCGCCAGCCCCAACGACATCCGGTCGTGGAGCTTCGGCGAAGTGAAGAAGCCCGAAACCATCAATTACCGCACGTACCGCGCCGAAAAAGACGGGCTGTTCTGCGAGCGCATCTTCGGCCCCGAACGGGACTGGGAGTGCTCCTGCGGCAAGTACAAGGGCACGAAGTACAAGGGAATCATCTGCGATCGCTGCGGCGTGAAGGTGACCCACTCGCGCGTGCGCCGCAAGCGCATGGGCCACATCAACCTCGCCGCTCCGATCGTGCACATCTGGTTCTTCAAGGCGCTGCCGAGCCGCCTGGGTTCGCTGCTGGACATGAAGACCAGCGACATCGAGAAGATCGTCTACTTCCAGGACTACGTCGTCACCGACCCCGGCAAGACGCCGCTCAAGAAGAAGCAGCTCCTGACCGAGGACGAGTACCGCGCGGCTTACGAGAAGTATGGCGCCGAGTTTGAAGCCGAGATGGGCGCCGAGGCGATCAAGAAGCTGCTCGGCCTGATCGATCTGCCGACGGAGGCCGTGAAGATCCGCCGCGACATCGAGAAGACCAACAGCAAGCAGAAGATCAAGGACCTGACCAAGCGGCTCAAGATGGTCGAGGCCATCCGCGGCTCGGAGAATAAGTCCGAGTGGATGGTGATGGACGTGATTCCGGTGATCCCGCCCGACCTGCGCCCGCTGGTCCTGCTGGAGAGCGGTAACTTCGCCACGAGCGACCTGAACGATCTCTATCGCCGCATCATCAACCGCAACAACCGGCTCAAGAAGCTGGTCGACCTCAACGCGCCTGAAGTCATCATCCGCAACGAAAAGCGCATGCTGCAGCAGGCGGTCGACGCATTATTCGACAACGGCCGCTGCCGCCGCCCCGTGCTTGGCTCGTCCAACCGCCCGCTGAAGTCGCTGACCGACATGATTAAGGGCAAGCAGGGCCGGTTCCGCGAGAACCTGCTCGGAAAACGCGTGGACTATTCCGCCCGCTCGGTCATCGTCGTCGGCCCGGAACTGAAGCTGCATCAGTGCGGGCTGCCCAAGAAGATCGCGCTGGAGCTCTACCAGCCGTTCATCATCCGCAAGCTGAAGGAACATGGCCTGGCCGACACGATCAAGTCCGCCAAGAAGATGCTCGAGCGCCGCGACCCCGAAGTGTGGGACATCCTGGAGGAATGCATCTTCCAGCATCCCGTCCTTCTGAATCGCGCCCCGACGCTGCATCGCATGGGCATTCAGGCGTTCGAGCCGGTGCTCGTCGAAGGCAACGCCATCAAGATCCACCCCCTGGTCTGCAAAGGCTTCAACGCCGACTTTGACGGCGACCAGATGGCGGTCCACCTGCCGCTGTCCATCGAAGCGCAGACCGAGACGCACGTGTTGATGCTGGCGCCGAATAACATCTTCTCGCCCGCCAACGGTAGTCCGATCATCACGCCGTCACAGGACATCGTGCTGGGCATCTACTACATCACGGTGGACCGCGAAGGCGACAAGGGCGAGTTCTCGCTGTTCAAGAACGTCCAGGAGGCGATGCTGGCATTCGACCTGGGCAAGATCGCGATGCACACGCGCATCTACGTCCGGCTCGACGACCGCGAGCAGATCGTGGCGACGGAGAAGACCGCGCCGGTTCCGATCCAAGAAGAGGCGTGGAAGCTGGTCGAAGCTCAGCGCAAGCAGAAAAACCCGGAATATCAGTCCAAGACGCGCCCGCCGAAGTACAAGGGGCGCTACGTCCTCACAACCGTCGGGCGCTGCATCTTCAACGACATCCTCCCCGCGGAGATGCCGTTCTATAACTGCGCCCTCACCAGCGCCGGCGGCAGCCGCGTCATCGCCGACTGCTACGCTCAGCTCGGCCGCCCCGCGACGATCAAGCTCCTGGACGACATGAAGTCTCTCGGTTTCCGTCGCTCGACGCTGGCCGGCTTGAGCTTCGGAATCACCGACATCCGAACGCCCGATTCCAAGGCGACAATCCTGGAGGAGGGCCAGCGCAAGGCCGACAAGATCGAGAAGAACTACCGCATGGGCGCCATCACCGAGCAGGAGCGATACGCCCAGCTCATCGACCTCTGGGGTCACGCACGCAAGCAGGTGACCGACGACTTGATGGCGGGTCTGGAGAATGACTACCGCGACGACGAGGGCCGGCCTGTTGCTCCCAAGAGCAAGGGCACGCTCCGCTACCTCAATCCGATCAACATGATGGCGACCAGCAAGGCCCGCGGCTCGGTCGACCAGATGCGGCAGCTGGGCGGCATGCGCGGTCTGATGGCCAAGCCTTCGGGCGAGATCATCGAGACACCCATCAAGGCCAACTTCCGCGAAGGCCTTTCGGTGCTGGAGTACTTCTCATCCACCCACGGCGCGCGCAAAGGTCTGGCCGACACCGCCCTGAAGACCGCCGACTCCGGGTATCTCACCCGCAAGCTGGCTGACGTGGCACAGAACGTCATTATCAACCAGATTGACTGCGGCACGCTCAACGGCGTCTCCAAGACGACGATCTACAAAGGTGAGACGGTCGAGGTCGAGCTGAAGGACATGATCGTGGGGCGCACCGCCCGCGACTCGATCCGCAACCCGATCACCGACGAGTTCATCGTCGAAGAGAACCAGACGATCACGAATGAGATCGCTGACAC
The DNA here is from genome assembly GCA_038204465.1 of Tepidisphaerales bacterium. GTDB lineage: Bacteria > Planctomycetota > Phycisphaerae > Tepidisphaerales > Tepidisphaeraceae > JBBRCX01. The sequence goes on from JBBRCX010000039.1 coordinate 8,229, forward strand.
GCTCAAAGACCTGAAGCTCGAGTCGATCCGCGTTCGCAGCCCGCTCACCTGCGAGAGCCCGCGAGGGATCTGCGCCCGCTGCTACGGCGTGGACATGTCCACCAACCAGGTGGTCGAGGAAGGGCTGGCGGTTGGAATCATCGCCGCGCAATCCATCGGCGAGCCGGGCACGCAGCTCACCATGCGAACCTTCCACACCGGCGGCGTCGCCACCGGTTCGCTCATCGAGAACGACATCAAGGCCTCCTCGGGCGGCATCGTTCAGCACCACGACATCAACGCCGTTGAGGTCAAGGACGCCGAGGGCGTCAAGCGCCTCGTCGCCTTGAAGCGCAACGGCGAAGTGGTCGTGGTCGATCTAAAGGGCCGCGAGCTCGAGAAGTACAAGGTGCCTTACGGCTCAACGATCCTCGTCGGCGATGGCGAGAAGGTGAAGCCGCGTCAGCAGCTGGTCGTCTGGGACCCGCACATCACGCCGATCCTGGCGGAGAAGGGTGGCATCGTCCGTTACGAGGACATTGAAGAAGGTGAAACCGCCCGCATGGAAGAGGAACGTAAGGGCGGCGGCGGCGAAGCCAAGCTCGTCGTTATCGAGCACAAGGGCGAGCGCCACCCACGCATCACCATCGAAGCCAAGGACGGGAAAATCCTCGACTTCCACTACCTTCCCGCCAAGGCCCGTATCGAGGTCAAGGATGGCGACACCATTGAGGCGGGCCACATGCTCGCCCGTCAGCCGCGCGAGTCGGCCGGCACGCAGGACATCACCGGTGGTCTGCCCCGCGTCACCGAGATCTTTGAAGCACGCAAGCCGAAGGATCCCGCCGTTCTGGCGGAGATTTCAGGCCTGGTCGAGCTGCGAAGCGACAAGCGACGCGGAAAGATGACCATCAACGTCAAGAACGAGTCGGGCATGGAGAAAGAGCACCACGTCCCGCAGGACAAGGAACTGCAGGTGCACGCCGGCGATTACGTCGAGGCGGGCGACCCGCTTATCCGCGGTCCGATCATTCCGCACGACATCCTCCGCATCAAAGGCGAGGAGGCGCTGTACCAGTACCTGCTGACTGAGGTCCAGAACGTCTATCGGTCTCAAGGTGTGAAGATCAACGACAAGCACATCGAGATCATCCTCAACCAGATGCTTCGCAAGGTGAAGGTCGAGGACGCCGGAGACAGCAAGTTCCTGCCGGGCGAGGTGGTCGACAAGTTCCGCTTCCGCCAGGGCAACGAGCAGGTGGCGCACAGCATGAAGATCGCCGAACCGGGCGGCACCAGCTTCAAGGAAGGCGACGTTGTGCTGAAGCCGGAAATCAAAGAGGCGAATGAAGGCGCCGAGGCCGCGGGCAAGGAGCCTGCGAAGACCAAGAAGCCCAAGCCCGCCCGCGGCAAAACGCTGCTGCTGGGCATCACCAAGGCGTCGCTGCAGAGTGAGTCGTTCATCAGCGCCGCCAGTTTCCAGGAGACGACCAAGGTGCTGACCGAGGCGGCGTTGGCCGGCGCAATTGACACGCTGGTGGGCCTCAAGGAGAACGTGATTCTGGGCCACCTGATCCCGGCCGGAACCGCATTCAATCCGCACCTCAACCTGCGGCTGAAGCACTTGGCCGAACCCCCGGCGATTCCGGAGCCCGAGCCCATCGCACGAGCCCCGCGGGAGGAAGCGCCGGAGGCGGTGCCCCAGGCCGGCAGTTAAGATTTTGTAATACTTTTCGCGGTCTTTTCGCCGGCCCCGAGGCTTAAACCTCGGGGCCGGCTAGCTTTAGGAATAGTGTAAGCCTGCGAACTCGCCTTACATGAAGTCGTACTGCTCATGGTGCCCCGGCAGCCTCCCGCGCTTGACAGCCCAGCGGAAACTGCTTTAACTGCCGCCCCCCTCCGGGAGTCGAGGCCGTCACAAACGATGCAATCGTTAAGGCTGCCCCGGCTCGGACCGATACGAGCGGCAGCGCGGGCATCAATAGAGACTAATGGCCAAGACGAACGGTAAACATCTGGTGATCGTGGAATCGCCCGCCAAGGCGAAGACGATCAACAAGTACCTTGGCGATGGCTATATCGTCAAGGCCAGCATGGGCCACGTCCGCGATCTGCCTTCCAAGGGGATGGGCGTCGACCTGAAAACTTTTGTGCCCGAGTACGAAGTGCTCGAGAGCCGGGGGAAGGTCGTCACCGAGCTGCGCAAGCTGGCGAAGCAAAGCGACCTGGTCTACCTCGCAACCGACCTGGACCGTGAGGGCGAGGCCATCGCCTGGCATCTCAAAGAAGCCCTCGGAATTCCCGATAAAAAAGCCCAGCGCGTCATTTTCAACGCCATCACCAAGGCCGAAATCCAGAAGGCGTTCAAGAACCCGATGGCGATTGACATCGATCGCGTCAATGCTCAGCAGGCGCGGCGGATTCTCGACCGCATCGTCGGCTACGAGATCTCGCCGCTGCTTTGGCGCAAGGTGGCGCGCGGCCTGAGTGCGGGGCGGGTCCAGAGCGTCGCGGTCCGGCTGATTGTCGAGCGCGAGCGCGAGATCGAAGCATTCATTCCGGTAGAACACTGGAAGATCGGCGGCGTCTTCACGCCCAGTGCGGACGGGAAGACCTGTCAAAAGCTGGCCGCCGCCTGGACCGACTTCCTGACCAACACCGGCAACGGCGATCGCACGAAGCTGGAGCGCGAGAAATGGCTTGCGGAGCACGGCGCGTTCGTCGCGGAACTGGTGGAGCTGTCCGGCAAGAAGTTCGAGGCCTCCAATAAGTCCGACGCCACCCGCGCTGCCGAACTGCTTGGTTTCACCCTGGATCGCGACGATACGACCGAAGACCCGGAAGCAAAGGGCCCGGCAAAATACCTCACCCGCCTCCACGGCGGCCTCGGCAAGTGCCCGGACTTCACCGTCCGCGGAATTGAAAAGAAGCGCACGACAAGCCGTCCGCCCGGCCCTTTCATCACGAGCACCCTGCAACAGGGCGCTTCCAGCCGGCTCGGAATCGGCGCGCAGCGCACCATGCGCCTGGCCCAGACGCTCTACGAAACCGGCGCGATCACCTACATGCGTACGGACTCGACGAATGTGTCGGCCGAAGCGCTGACGATGGCCCGTTCGTACATCAAGAAGGAATTCGGCGATCGCTATCTGCCGGAGAAGGCCAACGTCTACACCTCCTCGAACAAGAGTGCGCAGGAGGCCCATGAGGCGATCCGCCCGACGGACCTGACCCTCACTCCGGCGCTGGCGAAGGCGAAGTTCGGGGTTGACGAGTCGAAGCTCTACCAGCTCATCTGGAACCGCTTCGTCGCCTGTCAGATGCCGCCGGCTGAATTCGATCAGACCAATATCACTCTCGGGGTCCCGGCGAAAGAGGGAGACGCGGTGTTCCGCGCCACGGGCCGCAAGCTGGTCTTCGACGGCTTCATGCGCGTCGCCGGAGTCAGCAGTGAAGATCAACTCCTTCCCGACCTTCGCGAGCAGCAGCCGGTGTTCCCCATCGAGATCAGCCCGACGCAGCACTTCACCCAGCCGCCGCCGCGTTACAGCGAAGCCAGCCTTGTGAAAGCGCTCGAGCAGGCGGGAATTGGCCGGCCCAGCACCTACGCAAGCATCATCCAGACGATCCAGGACCGCGAGTACGTGCAGCAGATCGATCGCCGCTTCTTCGCGACGATGCTTGGTTCCATCGTGACCGACAAGCTGATCCAGGCGTTCCCCGACATCATGAACGTGCAGTTCACTGCCGGGATGGAGCTGCAGCTCGATGACATTGAGGAGAAGCATCTCGACTGGATCAAGCTCCTGCGCGACTTTTATGGACCGTTCCACAAGGTCGTCGAGGGTGCGCTGGAGAAGATCGAACACGCCGGCGGCACCGCTTCGCCTTACCTGTGCGACAAGTGCGGCCGGCCGATGTGCTACCGCATCAGCAAGAACGGCTTTTTCCTCTCCTGCACCGGTTACCCGGAATGTGGCGGAACCAAGGCGGTCGATCAGCAGGGCAAGCCGACCGTTCGCGAAGTCTCCGAACACAAGTGCCCCAATTGCGGCAAGGACATGATCAAGCGCCGCGGGCGTTTCGGCGAATTCCTGGGTTGCGCGGGATATCCGGAGTGCAAGACGATCGTCAATCTCGACAAAGCCGGTAAGCCGCTCCCGCCCAAGGCGCCGCCGATCCAGACGACGGTGAAATGCGAGAAATGCGGCGGACCGATGCTGCTCCGCGACAGCAAGCGCGGGCCGTTTCTCGGTTGTGCGAGCTTCCCCAAGTGCCGCTCCACGAAAATGGTCAAGAAGCTGGAGGGCGACAACCTGAAGCAGGTGGAAGCGCTGGTGCCGCTGCTCAAGGAAGGCGCGGAGAAGGCTCGCGCACTGGTCGCGAAGATCATCGGCGACAACCCCGCCGCGTCGAACGGCAAGCCCGCCAACACCGCGACAGACATCGACTGTGACGAATGCGGCAAGCCGATGATCATCCGCAACGGTCGTCGCGGGCAGTTCCTCGGTTGCTCGGGCTACCCCAAGTGCAAAAACACCGGGGAGGTTCCCGCCAAGCTCCTGGAAGAAATGGGGCTGAACGCAAGCTCCAACGGCGACGGCGCCGACTCGAAGGATTCATCGAAAAACTCCACGGACTCACCCGACGACATCGATACCGATTTGCTTGTCGAATAGTTGTTCACCTCCCGTGCCTTGTCCGCTTCGCGATCGCGCAACGTTGCATTGCTGACCCGGAGGTTACACTTCAGGCATGTCCCGATCTCCCTCCACCGGACCCTCGCGCTCGAACCGAATGGGCCGGCGCGCAGCGGCTGTCCTTGCCATCATTCTTCTCCCGTCGCAGTACAGCTGCTCCCAATCGCCGAAGCACCATCCTGCAGGCAATGCTGCCCCGTCGGCTGCAGAAATCGAACGGGCTCAGCTCGAATCCGATCTGCGGCAGGCCATTCAACGCGAGCGCGAGCTGGTCGCGCAGAACCCCGAAGTGCACCAGGCCGAAACAGACTACACGCAGTTGAGCAGCTATCACGACAACGAACTCTCGAAGAGCAGCGCGCAGTTTGCGCGCTACCTCGATTCGCAGCAGGACGAACGCGGCGATAACTCCGCCCTGGCAATCTATCGGCGTCTTCGTTCCGCCTGGCAGGAAGTGCACATCATCGACGAGCTCCAGCAGCCGCAAAGGGAAAAGGTGCTGAAGACGGTGATTCTTGCGAGCTTGCAGGAGCGCCCCAAGGTGCAGCAGGAAATGGTCGCTGAGCTGAAGCAGCATTTCCCCGAGCTGGCCGACGCAGATCTGCGCGACCCCGAGGAATTCTGGCGCGCCTATCGGCGTGCAAACGTCGCGGCCGCCGACAAAGCGATCAAGCGGGTGCGCGCCGTCGAAAAGGAGTCGGAGTTTCCGGTATACGTGCTGGAGCACATTCGAAAGCTCTCGCTGGCTCATCTCGAACTGGAGGCGATGTACTTCCCGTACGCCCAGCTCAAGACCCCGGAGCCGCTCCGGAAGGTCCGCGATCAAATCCATCAGTTGCAGATCAGGATCGCGAATTTGCGCCTCGCGAAGGAGCACCCGGGGGCCCGCGGAGCCACCACGCGGACAAGTACTTCCGGGTCGCAACATTGAACGCTATAACGCCGGACGATGTCCCAGCTTCAGGACCACGCCGGCGGTAATACGATCGAGCTGCTCTTCCTGGGCACCGGCACCAGCGCGGGCGTGCCAATGATCGGTTGCCACTGCGAGGTTTGCACAAGCACGGATCCTCACGACAAGCGCACCCGTCCCTCCGTCGCCATCTCGTATGGGCGCATTCGCGTCCTCGTCGACACCACTCCCGAGCTGCGCGTTCAATGCGTGCAGCAGCGCGTCGACTCCATTGACGCCGTCGTCTATACGCATGCTCATGCAGACCACATCATGGGCCTGGATGATCTGAGGCGCTTTAATGCGATCAGGAACGGGCCCCTGGACGTCTGGGCCGACGAGCGCACGCACCATGCGCTGGAGCGATGTTTCGCCTATGCCTTCAAAGAACCCGATCCGAGCGCGAAACTGTTCCGGCCGCACCTGCGCCGCCGCACGATCGGCGGCCCGTTCGAGATCGCTGACGTGCGCTGGACGCCGGTCCCGCTGTTTCACGGGGACCTTCCGGTCCTCGGTTTTCGGGTAGGGAACCTCGCGTATCTCACCGATGTGAGCCGGATTCCGGAAGAGTCTTTCGCATTGCTGGAGCACCTGGACGTGCTGGTGCTCGACGCCCTGCAGCACCGGAGCCACACAACGCATTTCTCGCTGCGCGAAGCGGTAGAAGCCGCTCACCGTATTAATTCAAAGCAGACTTTCTTCACCCACATCGCACATGCCCTCGGCCACGAGGCGACGAACCGCGAATTGCCCGAGTCAATGCGGCTCGCCTTCGATGGGCAGCGCGCAATCGCTTCCGCCTGAGGGTCGGGCCGCATGAAACGCTACCTTGCCATTCCCGAATACTATGACGCCGAGAACGAGGGCCGGTCCATGCTGCAGCAGGACGTGCCGTTCTTCCTGGGGCAGCTTCAAAAGCGGCGGCAGGACGTTCTCGAGCTGGCGGCTGGAACGGCGCGCGCCGCAATTCCCATTGCCCAGGCGGGGCACCGGGTGGTGGGGATCGACTACGACGCGCGCATGATCGAGATCGCGCGGCGAAAACGCGATGCCGTCGGACTCGTGGACGAACAGCTGCGCCTGCTGCGCGGCGACATGCTGGGCCTTCGCGTCAGTGGGAGATTCGACTGGATCTGCATCTTCTTCAACACCTTCCTCGCCTTCACGACGCTCGAGGAGCAGGACCGCGTGCTGCAATCGGTGCGGCGGCATCTGAAGCCCAACGGCCGCTTCTGGCTGGACGTCTTTCAACCCAACCTCGCGCTGCTCGCGACCGAGATTTCAACGGGATTGGACGCGAGTGCGTTTTACGTGCCGCGGTATGAGCGGACGGTCTTCATGACCACCGATATTCGCCGCGATCCGTCCCGGCAGGTGCAGCGCGTCACGTTTCATTACAAGTGGTTTGACGCCGACGGCTCGGAGAAGCACCAGCGGCGCGATTTCGACATGACCTTCATCTTCCCGCGCGAGCTGCAAATCCTGCTGGAGCGCAATGGCCTGGTCATCGAACGGCTGTTTGGCAACTACGACGGCACGTCCCTCGGCCCCGACTCTCCGCGCATGATCGCCCGCTGCAAGCGGGCTTGAGTGCAAGCGGGCTTGAGCCTCCAGGTTCATCCGACTAGCATGATCCTCGCTCCACGATGGCCTGGGCGTTTGGCGCGAAGCCAGGAGGCTGCGTAAACCAGCATGCAGCGGAGCGACGCCGTCTTTGATCGGCGCGACCGCCAGCCGCACATCGCCGTACGGGGTGAGCGACAGGGAGAACCATGACACAGCAAGCAACCTCCGCGCGGGAGCAGCCGGCGGCCCAGCCGCAGGGCGCGGGGCCGGCCGTGCAACGGCAGTTCGTGAATTTCTCGTTTCACAAGCTCGACCCGGCATTCCGCCGGCTTGGCGATCATGAAAAGATCCAGGCCCGCAGCGAGTTCCTGAAGGTAATGGACCAGCGGCGCCCCGGCTTGATGTGCCTCACGTACAGCACCGTGGGCCTGCGGCCGGACTGCGATTTTTTGCTCTGGCGTATTGCCATGTCCACCGACGATTTTCAGGCCCACACCCAATCCATCAATAAGTCCCGGTTGGGGGCTTACCTGACGACGCCGTGGAGCTTTGTCTCGATGACCAAGCGCAGCATGTATATCGACAAGCTCGATCCGCATCACACGGCCGAAAGCCGCACGCACATCATCCCCGGCAAGCTCAAGTATCTGTTCGTCTACCCGTTCGTAAAGACGCGCGACTGGTATCTGCTGCCGCAGGAGAAACGGCAGGAGATCATGGACGTGCACATCCGCGTGGGCAACAAGTATCCGAGCGTGAAGCTGAACACGACCTACAGCTTCGGGCTCGACGATCAGGATTTCGTTGTGGCGTTCGAGACCGACGAGCCCAGGGATTTCGTGGACCTGGTGATGGAGCTCCGCGAAACGCAGAGCAGCAAGTACACCCAGCGCGACACGCCGATCTTCACCTGCGTGCAGATGCCGATCGCGAACGTGCTGGACCAGCTTTTCTAAGGCGCTGTCCGGCGTTTTTCCGGCAGATCCATCGAATCTGCGCACGAAGCTATGCGAACCGTTAAGGAGGACGGAGCGAGGACCGCAAGACGCGCAACTCGCATTCGCACCGTCACAGGTTCCTGATGCCGCTTCCCCGGGAGATTCTCGAGCGGATTGACCGCGTTGCCGAATACCACCGGGCGACGAAGCACACCCACGAATCGATCCGCCTCGAGCCGGACGGCCCGCACTGGTCCGAGAAGCCCAACCCGTTTCGCATTTTCGAGGACTATCCGAAGATCCCACTGCCGACGGTTGTCCTGGATGCGCCGGTTCCAACCTTGGCGCTGCTGAGTGAGGGCCTTTCGGCGCTTCCGCCGGAGCGGCTCCACCCGTCACAGGACCTGCAGGTCCTCGCGAGCTGGCTGTATTACGCAAACGGGATAACGCACGGCGAAAACGGCCAATGGCAGCGCAGCTGTCCCAGCCACGGCGATCTTTTCCCGTATGAGATTTACGTGGCGGCTTTCGGCATTGAGGGGCTCGTGCCGGGGCTCTATCACTATTCTCTGCACGAGTTCTGCCTGCGCAAGATCCGGCAGGGTCCGCCGACGCTGGCGCAAATTCTCCGGGGGCGCCCCGACCTGCAGTTCCTCAAGACCGTTCCAGCGGTGCTGCTGGTCTCCACGATGTATTGGCGCTCCGCATGGCGCTATCGTCAGCGCGCCTACCGCTACGCGTTGCAGGATGCGGGACATCTGACCCAGAACCTGATCACCGCCGCCAATGGACTCGGCATTCAGACAACCACGCGGCTGCGGATGAACGACAAGTCGATGCGGGAATTGATCGGCATCCTTCCCGACGTTCCATTCGAGCAGGCGGAGTCGGTGCAGGCGATGGTGGTGTGGGCGGACGAGGCGACGCAGCCGTTGCCCCTGAATGGGTCGACTTTCGAGCCGCTGCCGCCCATACCAAGGCCTCCGCTGTCGGACTACTGCGTGCCGTACCTGGGAATCGTCGCGGCACATCAGGAATGTGTTGCCCCCGGCGTGGCGGTGCGCGAGCTGCGTTCGCCGGTAACGGAATTGTCGCCCCTGCCTCCGGACCAGCATTGGACCGAACTGCCAGAGCCCGATGGGCCGGTGGGGGGCCGACCGCTGCGCGAAGTGCTGCTGGCGCACGCGTGCACCACGGAATTCTCCCGCAAGCCGATCTCGCGCGACCAGCTCTGGACCGCAAATCGCATCGCATTTCGAGGCGGCAGCCATTTTCCCGTGCTTCCCGATGGGCCGCACGTCGGGTTGGTGCGCCCGTTGTGGATCGTGAACGACGTCAGCGGCATGGAGGCTGGGCTTTGGTATTACGACCCGCCGCAGGATCGCTGGAGGCTTCTGCGGCGCGGCGATCTGCGCGCCAGAGTGCAGTATCTTTCGCTGGATCAACCCGCCGCCTCGAATGCTTCCGCTGCGTGCTTCATGACGGCGAACATCCCCCGCCTGATGAAGAAGGCAGGCCCCGACGCGTATCGCCTTGCGCACCTGGAAGCTGGAATCGTCGGCCAGCGCATCTGCCTCGCCGCCGGCGCGATGAAGCTGGTCTGCTGCCCGATCGGCGCCTTCTACGACGATGAAGTCCGCGGCTGCCTTGGGATGGAAAACACCGGCTGGGAGGTGCTCTACGAGATTCTCCTGGGTCATCCCGTTCCGCCGCAGCCGCCCGAAAGAGCTGAGCCTAACGGCGTCTGATCTTGAACGACACCGTTCTTCGCCATAGCCTCTAGCATGAATGATCGCTGAAGCGTCTATTGAGAAAGTCCTGGGCGACTGCGTCAAATTCCGCCACCGCCTGCACCGCATCCCCGAATTGGGTTACCAGGAATTCAAGACGGCGGCCGCCATTCGCGCTGAGCTGGATGCGATCGGCGTCGCGCATATCGACGGCATTCCCGATGCGCCCACCGCGACCATCGCGGTCATCGGCGATACCAGTAAGCCCTGCATTGCGCTCCGCGCCGATATCGACGCGCTGCCGATCCTGGAGCGCACCGGCCTGCCTTACGCGAGTACTCACCCGGGCACGATGCACGCCTGCGGCCACGACGGGCACACCTCGACGCTCCTGGGCGTTACTCGTCTTCTGCAGGTAATGCAGGAAGACCTGCGCGTCTGCGTGAAACTCATCTGGCAGCCCGCCGAAGAGGGCGGCGGGGGGGCGGAACGCCTCGTTGACGCCGGAGTGCTCGACGGGCGAATCGGGCCGAAAGTGCGGGCGATTTTCGGCTTGCATGGGTGGCCTGGCATGAAAGTCGGCCTGGTGGCCACCAAGCCCGGCGAGTTGCTGGCTGCCACCGACAACTTCAACATCACCTTCGTCGGCCGCGGGTGCCACGGCGCCTTCCCCCACATGGGGCGCGATCCGATCGTCGCCGCCTGTGAAGCGGTGGTGAACCTTCAACAGTTCGTGAGCCGCGAGATGGACCCGACCGACTCTGCCGTGATTACCGTCGGCAAGTTCAACGCGGGGACTGCCACGAATGTGATTCCGGATGTCGCGACGATCGAAGGCACCGCGCGGACCCTGACTGAAGCGCCGCGCCGCGCCATCAAGGACTCGATGGAGCGGCGTTGCCGCGGAATCGCGCTGGCCAATGACTGCGAGTTGCGCTTTGACTGGCTGCCAGGCTACCCGCCGACCGTGAACGATCCCGGGATGGCCGACTTCGTCGCAAAGGTGGCTCGACAGGCTTTGGGCAATCAGCGTTTCGTTCCCGTCTCGCGCCCCTCAATGGGAGGCGAAGACTTCGCCTATTATTTGCAGAAGATCCCCGGCTGCTTTTTCCTCGTCGGCGTCGAGCCACCCGACAAGACTGCCTACCCGCCGCTGCACAGCGACCGCTATGACTTCACCGACGCGGCAATGGGCGTGGGGATGAAGATGTTCGTCGAGTTGGTGCGAAACTTCTCCGCTTGAGGCGCTTCCACCGCCGAATTCAGCGCGCACCCAAGCTGCTCATCCTCGTTCATCTCTTGCATTGCGTTTCAGCTCAATAGGCCTGGGCGAAGAGCACCTGCGTATTCGTCTCCTCTCCGGTGAAGATATCCTTGCCCGTGGTGCCCGGCTGCTCGAATGGAATGCAGCGAACCGTCGCTTTCGTTTCGTTCTTGATCCTGGTTTCGTTGGTTACATCAGGCTTGAAGAAGCAGCGGACGAATCCCCCCTTGTCCTGCAGGATTTGCTTCATCTGTTCGTAGGTGGCGGCGTCGCGCATGTTCTCGTCCCGCAGGCGGCGGGCTTTCTCGAAGAGGGTGGCATGGGCGGCGTCCAGGCCATTGCGAAGCCACCCGTCGGTCACATCCGTGAGCTTCACCGGCTGCCTGGTTCCATCGATCCTGTTCTTCAGCACGAAGCTGCCGGCGTCCACGTCGCGCGGGCCGACCTCGATACGGAAAGGCACGCCGCGCTGCTCCCAGTGGTACTGTTTATCGCCCGGCCTCGCGTCGCGGAAATCAACGACGATGCGCTGCTCAGTAAGCGGATCGAACAGATAGCGCTCCAGGCCGTGATGGGAAACCTTGTTCGCGTTTCGCCCATCGGTCATGGCTGCGAGCAGGCGGTCGATGAACCCGCGAACCTTCGCTTCGTCCTCCGGGCTTTTGTAGATGGGCACGATCGCGGCAACGTCCGGCGCTACCCGCGGCGGAAGGACCAAACCCTCATCATCGCTGTGAGCCATGATCAGCGCTCCGATCAATCGGGTGCTGACGCCCCAGCTGGTCGTATGGGCATATGCCTGCTGCTGGTCGCGGCCGAGGAACTTGATCTCGAAGGCCTTTGAGAAGTTCTGCCCGAGATCATGGCTCGTGCCGCACTGCAGCGCCTTGCCATCCTGCATCAGCGCTTCGATGCAGTAAGTGACTACCGCGCCGGGAAACTTCTCGCTCTCGGTCTTGGCGCCCTTGATCACGGGGATTGCCAGGATGTTCTCGGCAAAATCGGCGTAGACGTCGAGCATCTTCAGCGTTTCTTCCCGCGCTTCCTCTGCTGTCTCATGAGCGGTGTGTCCTTCCTGCCAGAGGAATTCAGCAGTGCGCAGGAACAGTCGGGTGCGCAGCTCCCAGCGCATTACGTTGCACCACTGGTTGATCAGCAGCGGCAGGTCGCGGTAGCTCTGCACCCACTGGGCATACATATAACCGATGATCGTTTCGCTTGTAGGACGGATGATGAGCGGCTCGTCGAGCTCGCCGCCCGGCTTCAGCCCGCTTTCTCCCTTCTCGAGTTTGGAATGAGTAACGACCGCGCATTCGAGCGCGAAGCCTTCGACGTGCTCGGCCTCTTTAGCCAGGAAGTGCTGGGGAATAAGCAGCGGAAAGTAAGCGTTGACGTGACCCGTCGCCTTGAACCTGCCATCGAGCTGCCGTTGGATCGCTTCCCAGATCGCGTAGCCTTCCGGCCGGATCACCATGCAGCCGCGCACCGGCGCGTAGTCGGCCAGCTTGGCGGCCTTGATCACGTCCAGGTACCACTGCGCGTAATCCTCGGAGCGGCGCTTGATGTTCTTGGCCATAGTTGCCGGTAAGGTACGCGCCGGCGGGTGAAGGGCAACCGGCAAAGACTCCGCTCGTGCGTCGAACGAGCCACATCCACTGGCGTCGATCGCTGCTATGGATGCGATGGTGAGACGTTGACCTGAAATGAAAGCTGCTCGAGCTGCACCGCGACATCGACGCTGCTCAGCGCCACGTCGGGTGGCACGTTGATCGAAACCGGTGCAAAGTTCAACAGCCCGCGAATTCCCGCGCTGACAAGCTGATCGGCTACTTCCTGGGCCGCATCCGCAGGTACGGCAATGATCGCGACGCGCACCGAATGCTTCTGAATCGTTGAGCGCATCTCGCCCTGCGGCTGCACCGTGAACTGACTCACCTTTCGCCCGGTCTTGCCAGGGTCGTTGTCGAAGACGGCCACAAGCTCAAAGCCCTTGGAACTGAAACCCCGGTATGCGGAGAGCGCCCGCCCAAGGTTGCCCGCGCCGACGAGAATGACGTTCCAGACTTTGTCGGTCCCCAGGATGCGCTTTACCTGAGCGATCAGATCTTCCACCCGATAGCCGATGCCCGGATGACCGAACTGCCCAAAGTACGCCAGGTCCTTGCGGACCTGCGCATCCGTGAGGCCCAGGCTTTCGCCAAGTTGCTTGCTGGAGATGGTGCGGCGGCCCTTGCGCTGAAACCCTTCGAGTTGCCGCAGGTATAGACTGAGGCGCCGGACGGCGGGATTGGGGATCGACTCCGGACGCGGCTGCTCCATACGACTCCTGCTGGCAACTTCGTGCCGGCGGATTATTTCATGCAGGGCCAACGCGTCAAGGCGCGCGGCGGGCGCCGGCGCGATTGCGCGCAAGTGCAGGCTGGGGTTGAGCCCCGGCTCGTTTGTTGACACGATTTTTGGCATCTGATACGGTTCGCATCCCTGCGAAGCGTCGCGACGGAGGCCTCGCCTGGGCCGCCGATAGCCGCGGTAAGACGAAGACATTGCGCCGGCTCCTTCGGCCCGCGACGCTGGAGAATCGCCTCCGATGAATCACCGGCACTGCTTCGCGTTCACCCTGATTTTAGCTTTGGGAATTGCATCAGCGGCCTTTGGTCAGGCCCGTACGACCGCGCTTCCCAGCGCGATCAAAACGTCGGAGTCATTGAGCGACGAGCAGCGCAACCGCGTTGAAAAGTGGATCGCCGGGCAACTCGATGACCTGCAGGGGAACGACCCCGATGCCGTCAAGGCAGCGCGCGAAGCGCTTTCAACCGAGGTGCAGGCGCCCCCGGCGAACAACGCCACCGTGGGTTACATGGACGTCTACGCGGAGTTGCTGAACAAACACATCGCTGCGCTCGCCAAACACCCGTCGATGCTGGTGCGCCTGAACGCCGCAATCGTTACGGCCCGCGTGGCGAAACAGGCGCAGAACTGGCGGCTGGGCGATGCCGCCCTCGCGTTCATGAACGATGACACCGAACCGGTGGCGATCTGGGGATTGCGCGCCGGGCAATTCACCCTCCCCAGCCTGGTCCGGCCTCCTCCGCTGCACAAGGATATTCTCACGCCCGCGATTCTTCCTGTGGTGAAGAAATTCCCGCGCTCCGGACCCATCATCGAAGACGCGTACGACGCTCTTTCAAGGTGGTGGGAGGAACCGAATACTGTCAGAGAGATGCGGCTGACGGAACACAAGCCGCTCATGGATGTGCTGAACTACCGGCTCGGCGAATATAAGCGGCGCGTGCCGCCCGACCCCCCGGCCGACGGCCTTGCGACAGCGCGGCTCGTCGGAAAGATCTGGAGCGAGCTAAACAAGGCGCAACAGAGCGAAGTGACCCAGGCGGCGATGAACCTGGTCTCGATGATCTGCCAGCAGGTTGCCGGCAATATCGCAAATCGCCCACTGCTGGACGATGTCTTCCGCACCGCGGGCGGCGCAATCTGGGTCATCGGACAGAACGTGAAGGACAATTCGATCGTGGATGCCTCCACGGTCCTGATCAAAGCCGCCGCGGCGCAAGCGCCGGCCGCGCAGATTCAGCAGCAGTGCCAGGCGCTTTTACAGACGCTGCAGGCGAACAAAGATTTCAACCCACCCATCGCAACGCCTCCGCAGATCGAAAAGATTGCGGCGCCCGAGACCGAGCCGGCGGAAACCGACGCTGCCGATGCTGCCGGCGACACGAATGGCGCGGGAACTGCTCCGGCCGGCGCGTCCGGGCGGTAGCGCATCATGCTGCGACTGTCGATCATTCCGCTGGCACTGCTGCTTCTGCTCGGCGGGGCGATGCTCTGGACCCGCAGCGCGGCAGATCCGCCGGCAGACTTTGTCTTTATCAACCGCGGCCAGAATAAGACGCTCGACCCGAACCGCATTTCCTGGATGCAGGACATCCGAACGGCGGACGCATTATGGGAGGGCCTGTATGCACTCGACCCGGCAACGCTGGAGCCGGTGGAGGGCGCCGCGGAAAGGGTCGAAGTCAGTTCCGACAAAACGATCTACACTTTCCATCTGCGTTCCGACGGCCGCTGGAGCAATGGCGATCCGGTGATGGCTCAGGACTTCGTGTTCGCCTGGCGCCGCATGCTGCAGGAACCGGGTGACTACACCTACCTTCTGCACTACATCAAGGGGGCCGAGGAGTTTGAGAAGTCGTATGCAGCCAGCGGCACCGGCGACTTTTCAAAAGTCGGCATTGAGGTCCTCGAACCGCGCGGGCTGCGCGTCACGCTGAAGCATCCGGTCGGCTTTTTTCCGGACCTGTGCGCCTTTCCCCCCTTTTTCCCGCTGAATGAAAAATCCATGGAGCCGTTCAAGCAGAAGGATGCTGTGAGCGGCCGCGTGACCTACGACCAGAAGTTCACCCGCCCGCCGCACCTCGTCACCAACGGGCCCTATCGCATGGCAGCCTGGGAGTTCAAGCGGCGCATCCGGCTGGTGGCCTCCGAGTTTTACTGGGACCGCGAGCACGTGAAGAGCAAGACTATCGAGCAGGTGGAGGCCTCCGACCCGCTCGCGGCGTTTCTGAAGTACGACACCGGTGCCGTCAGCTGGATCTCCGAGGTCGCTCCGGATGTCGCGCCCGACCTGCTGGCCAAGGGGCGCAAAGACCTGAAGGTCTTTCCGGGTTTCGGCACGTACTTCTATTCGATCAACTGCAAACCGACGCTCCCCGACGGCTCAAGGAATCCGTTTAACGATGTGCGCGTGCGGCAGGCGTTCGCCATGTCGTTCGACAAGACGCCGATCGTGAAGAACGTGACCAGGATGGGCGAGCCTGTGACGAGCAACTACATTCCGGTTGGCGTGTTCCCTGGGTATGCGTCGCCCAAAGGCCTGGAGTTCAACCCGGAAGCGGCGCGGAAACTTCTCGCCGACGCGGGCTTTCCCGGCGGCAAGGGTTTTCCCAGGTTGTCGCTGCTGTTCAACACGCAGGCGCATCACGCGGACGTCGCGCAGATCGTTCGCCGGCAGTGGCAGAATAATCTCGGCGTCGATCTGGAACTGGAAGGCGTCGAGGTGAAAATCTTTGGCGAGCGCCTGCACAACAAGGACTATTCGATCGCCCGGGCGAGCTGGATCGGCGACTACAACGACCCCTCGACCTTTACCGACAAGTATCTCAGCGTCAGCGAAAATAACGACTCCGCCTGGAACAACGCCGCTTATGACAACCTCTGCGCCGAGGCAGCCGTCGAGACCGATCCGGTTAAACGGCTGGCGCTGTTCGCGCAAGCGGAGAAGATGCTCTGTGACGACGCGCCGATCATTCCCATTTACCATTATGTGAACACTTACCTGTTTCGCGACAACGTCCGCGGGATCCCGCTGCATCCGCGCAACATGGTCAACTTCAAGTCGATCGAGGTCGTGCACTAGATCATGTTTCGCTTCATCGCCGCCAGATTGATCCAATATCCGCTCGTGCTGGCGGTGATCTATCTGCTGACGTTCGCACTCGTGTGGGTGGCGCCGGGAAGCCCATTCGAGAACGAGCGGAAGCTCCCCGAAGACGTGAAGGTGCGGCTCAAGAAAGACTTTCACGCGGAGCACTGGTACACGTTCCTCGCGTACTACCCGCGGCGCCTCATTACCACCGGCGACTTCGGACCGAGTCTGGAATATCACGAGTGGTCGGTGAACGACGTGATCAGCACCTCTCTGCCGGTGTCGATCACGTTGGGCTTGCTGGCGATGGTGATAGCCGCCTTCGCGGGTGTCATCATCGGCACGCTCGCGGCCGTTCGGCGTGGCGGGATGTTTGACCTGTTCAGCCTCGTGATCGCACTGGTGGGGATCAGCCTGCCAAGCTTTGTGACAGCCGGCTTGCTGCTCATCGCTTTCTGCGTCCGGCTGCGATGGTTTTCGATCGGCGGCTGGCGCACGCTGGGCGACCTGGCAATGCCGGCGCTGGCCCTCTCGCTGGCGCCGATGGCGTACATTGCCCGGCTCACTCGGGTGGCGATGCTCGATACGCTGGGCAGCGATTACGTGCGCACCGCGCGGGCGAAGGGTCTCTCGCGCGGAGCGGTCATCTGGAAGCATTGCCTGCGCAACGCGTTCCTGCCGGTGCTCAGCTTCCTCGGTCCCGCAGCCGCCGCCACGCTGACCGGCTCGTTTGTCGTCGAGCAGGTGTTCAACATCCCGGGCTTTGGGCAGCACTTCGTCAACAGCGTGAAAAACCGCGATCAGACGCTGATCCTCGGCACCGTCATGGTCTATTCCGCGTTTCTGCTGACACTGAACCTGCTGGTTGATCTTTGCTACGCGGTCGTGGACCCGCGGATCGACATCACCGCCAAAGCCGCTTGAGCCCGATGACCGTAGCCGCCCCACAAGATCTGTTTATCACGCCAACTCAAGCGGCGCCCGTCGACCACTTGTGGCGGCGCATCCTCGGCAGCCGGCGCGTCGTAGTATCCGGCGGTTTCCTGCTGATTATCGTGCTCGCGAGTGTCGTAACCATGCGCTGGACGGCGGTGGACGACAACCCGCTCTACTTCGACCGGCAGGATGTTTCCCTGCCGCGCGCGGAGCCTGCCGCGCGCGAGGTGCGGCTCTGGTTTGGAACCGACGTGCAGGGCCGTACCCTCTTCGGGCGCTGCCTCCTGGGCGGACTCGTCAGTCTTTCCGTCGGCGCGGCGGCGGCGACGATTTCTGTCCTGCTGGGCGTGAGCGTCGGTTTGGTCGCGGGTTACCGCGGCGGCTGGATCGACGCGCTGCTGATGCGCATCGTCGACATTCTTTACGGCCTGCCCTACATCCTGATCGTGATCCTGTTTCAAATCGCATTCTCCCGAAGCCGGGCCACCAGCGTCGTTGTGTTGTTCGTCGCCATCGGCCTGGTCAGCTGGCTGACTATGGCGCGGGTGGTGCGCGGGCAGGTGCTTTCGCTGCGCGGGCAGCCGTTCATCGAGTCGGCGCGGGCGTCGGGGCTGACGGAGCGCCGCATCTTTTCGCGCCATCTGCTTCCGAATCTCATCGGGCCCATCATTGTGTACGCGACGCTGATCATCCCGCAGGCGATCCTGCAGGAGTCGTTCCTGAGCTTCCTCGGGATTGGCATTCAGCCGCCGCTCCCAAGCTGGGGCGCGCTCGCCAGCGACGGGTTGCTGCCCGCGCTCAACCCGGTCCATAGCCGCTGGTGGCTCCTCGTCTTTCCGTGTAGTCTTTTGGCCATCACGCTGCTCTCGCTGAACTTCCTTGGCGACGGCCTGCGTGACGTGTTCGACCCGAAGCGCGACGCGGCGAAGATCTAGCGCCTCGGTCCGCTCTTTCGACGGCAGCCAGTTCAATCCCATCCGCCTCGAGAGGTTTGAATGGAGAATCGCTTCGGGCTCAAAGACCTGATCCAGATCGTTCTGTTGATCGCGCTGATTGTCTCGGTGTGGCTGTCGATGAAGCAGCGCGACCGGGAATTCGTTTTGCTTCAAGAGATTCAGCAGCAGGGGGTGGAGCAGACGCGCGATTTTGTCTCCATCCGGCGGGCGTTGCAGGATGCCCCCCGCATCGGCGCTGGAACAACGACTCAGGCAACCGAGTTCGGCGATCCGTTCCGCTATGTGAAAGAGGCGGAGTCGAAGCCTGACTTCGCGCAGGGCGACTGGCTGGTCGACAATTTCGGGACCAAGGTCCCCAAGCTCACCCCCCTGATATCGAGCGATGCGTACGCACAGATCGTGCAGGCGCGCGTGCTGGAGTCACTGGCCTATCAGGATCCGACGACGCTCGAGTACCTGCCACTGTTGGCGAGGTCGTGGCCGAGATCCCCGGACGGAATGGTGTACACGTTCCAGCTCCGACAGGGCGTAACGTTCTCCGATGGCGAGCCGTTCACGGCCGAGGACATCGTCTTCACCTACAACTGGATCATGAACCCGAAGGTGCAGGCGCCGCGCGAACGGGCGTATTACGAAAAGCTGGCGAGCGTCGAGAAGAACGGCGATTTCGAAGTCGTCTTCAAGTTCAAGGAGCCTTACTTCGAGAGCCTCGATCTTGCCTCGGGCATGCCGATCCTTCCCAAGCACTTCTACGGAAAAAACACGCCTGAGGCGTTCAACGAGAACGTCGGGTTGTTGATGGGGACCGGCCCGTACCGGCTGAAGAACCCGTCTGCCTGGCGGCCGGGCGATCAAATCGAGCTGGTTCGGAATGAGCGCTACTGGGGTGAGCCGGCCATCTTCGACCGGCTCATCTTTCATCAGGTGGAGACAGACGCGGCGGAATTGACGATGTTCAAAAACGGCGAAGTGGATCTGTTCGGCGCGACTCCGGAGCAGTACCTCCTGCTGCGCAACGACCAGAAGATCCTTGCCCGGACCCAGCACTTTGAGGTTTCGTCCCCGTTGCGGGGCTACACGTACGTCGCGTGGAACCAGTCGCGCAAGGGGCAGCGGACGCGTTTCGCCGACAAGCGCATTCGCCAGGCGATGACGATGCTGACGGATCGGCAGCGGATCTGCGATGAGGTCTTGCTGGGTTATGCTACCGTCGCGTCCGGGCCCTTCAGCGCATTGGGAAAGCCCCAGGCCGCGCCGGGACTGCAGCCCTGGCCTTTTGACCCGGAGAAGGCCAAATCGCTTTTGAAGGATGCGGGCTTTGAGGACCGCAACGGAGACGGAGTGATCGAGGACAGCCAGGGCCACCCGTTCGAGTTCAAGCTGAGCTTTCCCGCCAAGAACGAGACGTACGAGCGAGTCATCCTCTTCCTGAAAGACACCTACGCGCGGGCCGGCATCAAGATGGAACTCGACCCGCTCGACTGGCCCATCATGATCAAGCGGCTCGAGGAGCGCGACTTTGACGCGATCAGTCTCGCATGGACCGGGGGCGCCGAGACCGACATTTATCAGATGTTCCACTCCAGCCAGATGAAGGATAACGGCGACGATTGCATGTCGTACCAGAACCCCGAGCTGGACAAGCTGATCGAGCAGGCCCGCTCCACCGTCGATGAAGAAAAGCGCATGCCGCTGTGGCAGAAGTGCAGCCTGATCCTGCATGAGGACCAGCCTTACACATTCCTATACAACACCAAGTCGCTGGTTTTCATCGATCAGCGCATCAGGAACATCGGTCGCTCGAAGCTCGGCTTGAATTATGTGAGCCGGTTCAACATGCCTAACCCGTGGTACGTGCCCAAGGCGCAGCAGAAGTGGACCAGGTAGACCTTCATGCTTAGCTACCTCCTCCGCCGGCTGCTCCTGGTGATTCCGACACTGCTGGGCATCACCGCGGTCGTCTTCTTCGTAATGGCGCTGGCTCCGGGGGGCGTCGGCGCATCGCTGCTGACGCATGAAGGGCAGATGAACCCGCAGCAGCGGCGGGCGATGGAGCAATACCTCAACCAACGTTATGGGCTGGATAAACCCCCGGTGGTCCAATACCTGCGCTGGCTCAACAAGGTTTCGCCGTTTGGGTACCGCGACCGCGCGGACGCAAAGCGCGGGCTCCCCTGGTTCAAGTCACCCGATCTGGGCGAAAGCTTCTCGCGGCAGCGTCCCGTGACGGCGCTGATCTCCGAGTCGCTGCCGATCACGCTGCTCCTGAATGTAGTCACGATACCGATCATCTACACCATCGCGATCCTTACCGGCATTCAGGCCGCCAAGCGTCGAGGACAACTATTCGATGTCGGCGGGGGCACCATTCTTCTCGGTCTCTGGTCGCTGCCGACGATCCTGAGCGGCGTGCTTCTGATCGGCTTTCTTTCGAATCAGGAGTACCTGCGGCTCTTTCCCACAAACGGACTTCACGACATCCAGGCCGACGCGATGACCTTCCTGCCGACCACCGCGGGCGGCAGTTTCCAGCGTGGCTGGCTGCTCGACACACTGTGGCACCTCGTGCTTCCGGTGGTGTGCATGAGCTATGGAGGCTTCGCATTTCTCTCCAAGCTGCAGCGCGGCGCGGTGCTGGAAAACATCTCACTCGATTACGTCCGCACGGCGCGAGCGAAAGGACTGGCGGAGAAGGAAGTGCTCTATCGGCACGTCTTTCGTAACAGCCTGATCCCCTTGATTACCGTCGCCGCCAACCTCCTGCCCGCGCTGCTCGCCGGGACGGTGGTGGTCGAAACGATCTTCGGCATCTCGGGAATGGGAAGGCTGATGGTCGAGGCGGCGTTCGTGCGCGATCGCGAGCTTGTGTTGTCCGATGCGCTGGTGATCGGGCTGGTGGGGCTGATCGCCTATCTCCTGGCTGATATTTGTTACGTCGTGGCCGACCCGCGGGTGAGTTATGACGCTTGATGCAGCAGTGAGCAGCGCGCTGGCGGCGGCACCGCCTGACGCGCAGGCCTCGGACTCCGGCGGCCGGCCGGTCCGGAGCCTGCGGCGCCAAGCCATCCATGACACGCTCTCAAACAAACGTGCCCGCGCGGGCCTCGTGTGGATTTCGATTGTCGCGTTTGCCGGGGTCTTCGCGCCGTTTCTTGCCAACAGCTATCCCTTCCTGATCAAGATCGACGGGAGAATCTCCAGCCCGCTGCTGCGGCACCTGAGCCGGCTGGATATCGTGCTGCTCATCGCACTGGCCGCGGCGATCATTATCTTCTCCCGCCGGCATGTCCGCGTTTCGGTCAAGTGGGCTGCCTTCGCGACGATCATCGCTGCTGCGGCACTGGGCTCGAGGCTGTTCCACGCGCCAGGCACCAACGTCTACGATACTTACCGGCAACTCCAGCGCGACGGGAAGATTCAGTGGGCCGTTTATGCTCCGGTTCGTTTCTCGCCAAATGATCGGATGCGCGATCAGCCGGCGTTGCGGCTGACGCCTCCGAGCCGGCATCACCTGATGGGGACGGAAGCGAATGGGGCGGATGTGCTCAGCAGGATCATTCATGCGTCGCGCATTGCCCTGGCCATCGGGCTGATCGCGACGAGCATCGCGGTGGTCATCGGCGTGGTCATCGGCGGCTTGATGGGCTACTTCTCCGGGCGGGTGGACATCATCGGCATGCGGCTGATCGAGGTCTTTGAGGCGATCCCCTCGCTGTTTCTCCTGATCACGTTCGTCGCCTTTTATGGCCGCAACCTGTATCTCATCATGGCGATCATCGGCCTGGTGAGCTGGACCGGCGACGCCAGGTTCATTCGCGCGGAGTTTCTGCGGCTTCGAAAGCAGGACTTTGTGCAGGCGGCCATCGCGGGCGGACTGCCGCTTCGCTCGATCCTCTTTCGGCACATGCTGCCCAATGGCATCTCCCCGGTGCTGGTGAGCGCCAGCTTTGGCGTAGCGTCGGCGATTCTGTCCGAGTCGGTGCTCAGCTTCCTCGGCCTGGGCCTCGTCGACGAACCCAGCTGGGGGCAGATGCTCAACCAGGCGCTGAACGTCGGCGGCGCCTTCACCTGGTGGATCGCGGTCTTCCCGGGACTTGCTATCTTCCTCACCGTCTTTGGGTACAACCTGATCGGCGAATCGATGCGCGACGCGCTGGACCCCCGACTTCACGGAATCGCCTGATGGACCCGCTGCTGGAACTGAAGAATCTCGACGTTGCCTTCGACACCGATCGCGGACAGATCAGGCCCGTGCGCGACGTGTCGCTCAGCGTGTTTCCAGGTCAGACCGTCGCGATCGTGGGCGAAAGCGGGTGCGGGAAATCAGTCACGGCGCTCTCGATCCTGCGGCTGATTCCCGAGCCGCCCGGCAGGGTGCTCGGGGGTGAGGTGCGCCTCGAGGGCCGGGACCTGCTAAGGCTGCGGGAGAGCGAGATGCGCCGCGTGCGCGGCAAAGACATCGCGATGATCTTTCAGGAGCCGATGACCTCGCTGAACCCGGTATACACCATTGGCGACCAGATCGTTGAGGCGGTGACGCTGCACCAGAAGGTCGGAACACGGCGGGCATACGAGATCGCGGAGCAGAGCCTGCGCGAGGTTGGCATCTCTGACCCGGCGCGGCGACTGCACGAGTATCCGCACCAGATGTCGGGCGGAATGCGGCAACGCGTGATGATCGCGATGGCGCTGTCCTGCCAACCCAGGTTGCTGATCGCGGACGAGCCGACCACCGCGCTCGACGTCACCATCCAGGCGCAGATCCTCGAACTGCTGCGCAAGCTTCAGCGCGAGACGGGGATGTCGATCCTGCTCATCACCCACGATCTGGGCGTTGTCGCGGAGAACGCGGACGTGGTGGCGGTGATGTACGCGAGCCGGATAGTTGAATTCGCGACCGTGGAAGATCTGTTCGATCACCCGCAGCACCCGTACACGGAAGGGCTGTTTCGGTCGGTGCCGAAGCTGCAGGGGCATAAAGAGCGATTGGACACGATCCCGGGAACCGTTCCGAATCCAGCGAAATTCCCCTCGGGTTGCAAGTTCCATCCCCGCTGCCCGCGCACCCGCCAGATCGCGGCCACCGCGCAGCCGGATGAAGTGGTGCAGATCGCCGCCGGAAATGAGCGATTTACCGTCATGCAAGTTTGTACGGATGACGAGCCCGTGCTTCGGGAGGTGAAGCCGGGGCACTGGGCGGCGTGCCACTTTGCACCGAACTATCCGGAGGCGCCGGTGACAGTGCCGCGTTTGGAACACCGCCGCGAGGTCGTTCCCGTGGTGCTGGGCGACGCTCAGCGTGCGCTGGAGCCGCAGGGGGCAACGCGATGAGCCAAACAGCCGCCGCCGCGCTGCCGTACGCTCGTTCCGCTCAACACGATTTCGGCACGCCCGTGGAGCCGGGAAGGCCGTTGCTCGAAGTGCGCGACTTGAGGACATACTTTCCGATTCGCCGCGGGATCTTCTCGCGGACGGTCGGGTACGTGAAGGCGGTCGATGGCGTCAGTTTCGACGTGGAGCCCGGCAAGACGCTGGGCCTGGTCGGCGAATCGGGATGCGGCAAGACGACGGTGGGGCGGACGATCCTGCGGCTCATTCCCGCGACCTCCGGCACCGTCCGTTTCAAAGATGAAGACTTCCTGGCCTACCGAGGCGAAGCGCTGCGCCGCCTGCGGCGCCACATGCAGATCGTCTTTCAGGACCCGGTCAGCAGCCTCAATCCGCGCATGACGGTGGGGAACATCATTGGCGAGCCGATCGAAGTGCACGGCATCGCGCGCGGGCGGGAGAAGACCGATCGCGTCGCGGCCCTGCTGCAGCGCGTTGGCCTGGATGCAAGTTATGCGGTGCGGTACCCGCACGAGTTTTCAGGAGGTCAGCGGCAGCGCATCGGAATCGCGCGGGCGCTGGCGCTTTCGCCGGACTTCATCGTCTGCGACGAGCCGGTGTCGGCGCTGGACGTGTCAATTCAGTCGCAGATCCTGAATCTGCTGGACGATCTGCAGCGCGAGCTTCACATCGCGTATCTGTTCATCGCGCACAACCTGGCGGTGGTGAAGCATTTTTCGGACGACGTCGCGGTGATGTATCTCGGGCGGATCGTGGAGAAGAGCAGCGCGCCGGAGCTTTACGCGAACCCGAAGCATCCGTATACGGTTTCGCTTCTGTCGGCGGTGCCGGAGCCGGACCCGCGGCCGACGAAGAAGCGCATCGTGCTGAAGGGTGAGGTGCCTTCGCCTTTGAATCCGCCGACGGGGTGTCCGTTTCATCCGCGCTGTCCGCTGACGCGTCAGACGGCCGCCGACGCGGGGCCGGGGGAGACGGTGGAGATCACATCGGGCGGGGAGCGGGTGCGCGTGCTGCGGAAATGCGTGCAGGAGATGCCGCCGTTGGAGCAGAAAGAGGGGGAGCGCGGTCACGTCGCGGCGTGTTGGGTCACGAAGTAGAGGCGACCTATTCTCCGGCGGACGGTGGCAGGGGAGGCGCAGGCGCCGCCCTGGCTCTCGAACTCTACACCTCAATCGCGACAAATTTGTGAAGCGATGCCACCAATCCGTCCATGTCGTAGCGCTGTGAGAGATCCGCAACCAGAAACACGCCCTGGTTGTGCTCCGAAGCGACGATCAACTGCTTGTCGCCATTGACCAGAAAGCCGCTCTCCTGTGGCTGGTGCCCGTTGACGATCAAGTGCGCGCCGACGCGGTCGGCAAAAACTTCGACGCCGGCGGGGGTGGTGTTGCGGCCCCATACCAGCTGATAGACCGGACCGGTGCGCCGTTTGTAGTCAGGGCCGCTCAGGGGACGATCGAAAACGGTGAAGTCGAAGTGCTGAATCTGGCGGTCGGTGGGGAGACTGTGGCAGAAAAAAAGGCCGTTCGCCGCGCGAATCGCCAGGGGAAGTGCCAGCAGGAATTCGGTGATTGCGACGGTGACGCCGCCCGCGTGCGCCGCGAAGTCGCGCTTGACGCCGGCGTTGAACGCTTCGCAAACGCTGAGCCCCGCCTTCATGATCCCTTCGCCGTGGATCTGCGCCAGGTCGTGGTTCGCCAGTAGGAAATGGACCTGATCGGAATGATCGCACTTCAGTGAAGCCGCGCGATAAAGGATTTCCCAGCTGTCTTCGGCCCCGCCGGCATCGATGTGGTCGCCGTGGATCAACTCCTGAAGAACGAGGTGGCGCTGGGGATGGTTGGGCAGGTCGGCGGCGGCGAGAAGCTTGTCAAAGTTGCGCCGGTTGTCGTGAATGTCGCCCGCCAGCCAGACGTCGCCCGTTTCCGGAAGGTGGACGACCTGGCTTTTTCGCCGCGCGTCGACCTGAATCTCTTCGGTGGCACATTGGAATGCCTCAATCACTTGATCGGCGCTGATCGCCATGGGCTATGTCGTATGCGGCGCGGTCATTTTCGTCAACGTTTGCCCGAGTTGGCGCGTACGCCTGCGGCAAATGTGCAGCGCTTGGTCATTCAGGACCGATAACTCGCACGGGCCAGAAGAGCGCATTGGCCAAATCATACGCACTGTCTCGACCGCGCACGCGCCAGCCTATTGCGGCGCGAAGCCGATTCTTGTCGACGTCGACCCGCAGACGCTGCTGATCGACCTGGAGGACTTTTCAGCCTTATACGCGCGAATTGCCAATGCAATTCAAGCTTGGGAAGGAATGCGTTGCGTTCCGCAATGAGGATGAGCTGAAAGACCGGCTCGAATAGGTCCTGGATCGCCCGGCCGATTTCCATTTGGTTGCCGCCATGGGGCGGAAGCGCGTGCAGGCGGAGCACACGTGGGAGCATCGGATGGCGAAGGTGCTCGATCTGGCGAAGCAGCGATTCGAACTGGCGTGGGGTTTAAGAGCGCGCTTTGCACGGGCGGGACGCCCGTGTTACGGATCGGGCGCTCGCATCATATCGAACTAACTTTTCAGTAGGTGCTTCATCCGGGCGAAGCGGCCCTCAATGCGCTTTCGCAAGGGCTTGAGGCCGGGCTCGTAGGTGTGAGCGGTGCGGGCGAGGTAAAGGAAGAGCTTCACCATGTTCCGCCAGTCGTTGAGATTGATGTACTCGGGAGCGATGCGCTTGCGCGCCGTGTCCATATTGTGATAGTTGCCCAGGGGGACGCAGATGGATGCTGCGGTGAAGCCGTAGATGTCGTACACCGTCGCCTCGCAAGTTCCACCCGGCATCAGCGCGCGCTGGAACTTGAAGCGTTTGTCTTTCTTCGCAAGCTCGGCCGCCTGTCGGGTAATGAAATAGGTGAGGCTGGAATTAAAAATGCTCGTGCGGTCTCCGGTGCGGATGATGGCCCCTTTGCCTTGAGGCGCGTAGGGCTGCATCGCCGAGCATTCGATGGCGACGATGCGATCCGTCTTGCGAAGCAACTGAGGGCGCATCGAAGCGCCAATCGCGCCGATAAAGCCGGTTTCTTCTGCGCGGGTAAGGAGCAGCGCGACCGGAGTTTTTGGCGGCCTCCTCGACAAATCATCCATCATGACCAGAGCGGCGGCTGCGCCGGCGAGGTCGTCGCAGACGCGGGAGAGGAACCTTGAGCCTCTGATACGGCCCGGTCCCTGGTCCCACATGCCGCAAGAGCCGGCGCGAACCGGGGAGCCCACGCGAATGCGGGCTTGCTCCGGATAGCCGCGGTCTTCGCCCACAGTGAAGTCCTCGACGACGCCCCGCACCTCACGATCGCCGTCAAAGAAGCGGACGCGCGAGCCCTTGAAATACTCCGCGCGGACGCCGCCATGGAAATCCGCTACCAGGGTCTTACGGCCGCGCATTCGCCGGGCGATGAAGCCGGGATGATCCATGTGCGCGGTGAAGACCCAGCGCGGGGACCGGGCGGCGCGACGGGACTCGATCAGCAGGTTTCCGTAGCGATCGCGGGAGAGCTTGAGCTTGCGGCGCGCCGCCACGAAGTTTTCCACGCAGCGCACGACGCGGGCCTCGGCGAAGGGCGCGGTGGGGACCGAGCAGAGCTCGCGCAGGATTCTGGTTCCGGTCATTGTTAGAAGGGATCGGATTGTGTGGAGAGGTTTTCGAAGCGCGTGGTTTTGTTCAGGAAGGTGAGCTTGACCGTGCCGGTGGGGCCATTGCGCTGCTTGGCGATGATGATCTCGGCGATGTTGTCGGGCTGGAAGTCGGGTTCGCTCATGCGGTAGTAGTCTTCGCGGTGCAGAAGAGCGATGACGTCCGCATCCTGCTCGATCGAGCCCGACTCGCGCAGGTCGCTCATGCGCGGGCGGTGCCCGTCGCGGCCCTCAGCCTGGCGGTTGAGCTGGGACAGGCAGATCACCGGCACGTTCAGCTCGCGCGCGACCGACTTGATGCCGCGCGAGATCTCGCTGATCTGCTGCTGGCGGCTCTCGGGGCCGGGGTTATCCATCAGCTGCATGTAGTCGACCATGATGCACTTGACGTCGTGCTGCAGCTTGAGCCGCCGGGCCTTGGCACGCAGGTCGAGCACGGTCAGCCCCGGAGAATCATCGACCCAGATCGGCGCCTTGGCGAGCTCGCCGACCACGTTGGCGAGGTGAGCGTATTCGTGCGACTGGAGAAGCCCCTTGCGCAGCCGGTGGGCGTCGATCTGGCCGCGACTGCAGAGCATCCGCTGGGCCAGTTGCTGCTTGCTCATTTCCAGGGAGAAGACCGCGCAGGGCAGGCGGGTGTCGGCGGCGACGTGCTCGACGATGTTCATCGCGAAAGCGGTCTTTCCCATCGACGGCCGCGCCGCGACGATGATCATCTCGCCGTTCTGCAGGCCGTTCATCATGTCGTCGAGCTCGAAGAACCCGGTCTCGAGGCCGCGCTGCCCGCGGTTCTCGATCATCTCGAAGACTTCGTGCAGCACGTCCTCCATCGGGACCAGCGCGCCGCCGACCTTCTTCTCGGCGATCTCGAAGATCCTCTTTTCGGCCTTGTCGAGCACGAGGTCGGCCTGCTCGTGCGGCGCGTAGGCATCGCGAAGGATCTCGTTGCTGGCCGCGATGAGCTGGCGCAGCAGGGATTTCTCGCGGACGATGCTGGCGTAATGGGCGCCGTGGGCGGCGGAAGGCACGGCGTTGAGGATCTGCGCGAGGTAACCCATCCCGCCGACCTCTTCGAAGAGCTGGCGCTTGATGAGCTCCTCGCGCACGATGATGGCGTCGATGGGGCGGTTCTGTTCGTAGAGGCGGACGAGGGTGTCGAAGATGATCTGGTGATCGGCCTGGTAGAAGGCTTCGCGGTCGATGATCTGCACGACTTGTCCAACCATTTCCTTGTCGAGCATCATCGACGCGAGGAGGCACATCTCGGCTTCGATGGAGTGGGGCGGCAAGCGGTCGAACTGGCGTGCGACGGAGGCGTCGACGAGCTGAGACATGGGGCGGGCTCCTTCCCTGCAAGGCCTAACACTATGCTAACCGCAGCATCGGCTGGCAACTGAATGTCGAAAGAATTGTTTTAGATCAAAAAAGCTGCCGCTCCCACGGTTCATCCGCAGAGCGGCAGGTTTTGCACCGGCCATTCAGAACGCGCTGTGGACGAATCGAGGACAGGAACGAATTACGTGCTCCGCTCGAAGTTTCCAGCGGGCGGGGGTTCGGCAGCGCGATTCTTGGCGGCGACGTCGATTGCGGCCTTGCTGTCGGCATCAGGAGCGACCCACACCTTCAGGTCGCTCATCAGATCGTCGGCGAACTTGACCTGGACCGTGTAAGTGTCGATGTGGTCGAGGCGGCCGGGCAGGTTGATGTCCCCGGCGTTGATGTTGAATCCCTGGCCCTGCAGCGACTTGGCAATGTCGGTTGCGGTGACGGAGCCGAAGAGATGCCCCTGCTCGTTGGCACGGCGTTCGAGCGTGACTTCGACGCCGGCCAATTGCTTGATCATCGCTTCCTGCTGCTCGCGGCGCTCGCGCTCCTGCCGCTCGATCTCCTTGCGGCGCGCCTCGACCTTCTTGACGTTGTTGGCCGTCGGCTCGACCGCCAGCTCGCGCGGCAGGAGGTAATTGCGGGCATAGCCGGGGGAGACTTCCACCACGTCGCCGACGCGGCCGACGTTCTTGATGCTTTCCTTCAGAAGGAGCTTGACGGTTGCCATGATTGTTGCGCGGAAGCTTCCGCGATCCTTTTTCTAAAACGGAATATCGTCCTCTTTGAACTGTTGCTCGTCGCCGAAGGGCGGCTCCTGTTGCGGACTTTGCTGCTCGGGGGGACGCGACGGACCCTGCTGGGGCCCGCGGCCTGCGGGAGGCCGGGATTGCTGCCGCGGCGTCTCGTCTGACGCCGGTGCGTCGGCAGATCCTCCTCCGCCTCCCCCTCCGCCTCCGTCGCGACCGCCGACAAACTGGAAGTTCTCGATCACCACCGAGAGCTTTGAGCGCTTTCCGCCGCCTTGCTTATCCTCCCACGAGTCATACTTGAGCCGGCCTTCGATGAAGATCGGTTTGCCTTTGGTGAAGTACTGATTGATGACCTCGGCCTGCTTGCCGAAGGAGGCGCAGTCGACGAAGAGCACCTCGTCCCTCTCCTCGCCGGTCGCGGTCTTGAACCGCCGATTGCAGGCGAGGCCAAACTCGACGACGGCGGTCTGGCTCGGCAGATACTTGAGCTGCGGATCGCGGGTCAGGTTGCCCATCAGGATGATTTTGTTGAAGCTGGCCATCGATAGACCTCGGTTGAACTAGCCATTGGAGAGCCATCCGTGGCCTGCACGGGTCATCACTCCCTTGCGGCCGCGCCGGCGGCTTCGGTGGTGTCCTCCCGGCGGGGCGGGCGCGGGCCCCGGTCCTCGCGGGGGCGGTCGTCCCGGGGCCGATCGTCGCGGGGGCGATCGTCACGGGAGCGATCATCGCGTCTGCCGCCACGGTCGTCGCTATAGGGGCGGTCCCAGGGGGCGCGCTCTTCGCGCGGCTGGATGGGCTGGGGCTCGACGGCGTTCATTTCGTCGGGGTTCATGTGCTGTGCGGTTGTCACCATGACCCGAAGGATCTCGTCATTCAGCTTGACGTCGCGCTCCAGCGCCGCGATCGCGCCGCCCGGTGCGGTGAAGTAGGCGATCACGTAAGTGCCGCGCTTCTGACCGTTCACCTCGTAAGCGAGCTTGCGCTCGTCCCAGCGCTTGAGGACGAGCACCTGTCCCCCATGCCGCTCGATCATCGAGCGCGCGAGGTTGAGGCCGCCTTCCAGGTCCTGGGCCGCCGAGGGGCCAAAGAGGAACATTGCTTCATACTGGTTCGATGCTTCTGCCATAACACTCCCTAGCGTGGGTCCTGGCCGGTTCGTCCGGCCGCCGGGGTAAGACGGCCATCAGCCGTCAGCCTCTTGATTGATCTTCGTTCTGATCGCCGTCCGGCTCACCGGCATCGGCGTTGAAAGCGTTCATCGCGGCGGCGACGCCTTTCTCGATCCACATCACGATTGCCGCAGTCGCCCGGCCGATCGCCGGATCCACCTGCTTGCGCTGCGCCTCGGTGAAACGACCGAGGACGTATTCCTTCCCAGGCGCCAGAGGCGGCGGGGGGTCGACCCCGATTCGCACTCGCGGATACTGATCCGTCGCCAGGGCCCGCTCGATGTCCTTCAGGCCGTTGTGGCCGCCGCTGCTCCCGCCGGGCCGCATCCGGATCTTTCCGACCGGCAGGGCGAGATCGTCAAGCACGATCATGACGTCCTGCGGCGTCAACCGGTAGAACGCCATCGCCGCCTGCACCGCCCGGCCGCTCACGTTCATGAACGTCATCGGCTTGAGCAGCAACAGCTTTTCGCTGTCGCCGGCCGGCAATGTCATGCTCCCGTCGAGCGCCAGGCTTTCAAACTTCGTTCGCGCCAGCCGGTCGAAGTCGGCCGGGCTGCCGATCCATCCGAGCTTCGCGGCCAGGGCGTCGACGATCTCGAAGCCGATGTTGTGTCTCGTGCCGACGTACTCGCGTCCGGGGTTGCCAAGGCCGACGACGAGCTT
>JBBRCX010000040.1:0-38829 GCA_038204465.1 Tepidisphaerales bacterium
CTGGCCATCTGGAGATAGTGCAGGGCGCGGTGCGGCGCAGGCAGCTTCTCATAGCGTATCTTCAACCGTCGCGCCTGGCCCATCCAGCACAGGGCACGCTCGACCACCTGGCGGACGCGTCCCAGTCCGCTGCCGTGGGGCATGCGTGGTGCGGCCAAGTGGTCCTTGATCCGCCGCCGTCGCAGTCCCCGACGATTGGCCGGCGTGCCGTAGGCCCGATCGCCGTAGGCATCGCGCGGTTTGCGTCGGGGCCGGCCATGTCCGCGGCGGCGACGGATCGGTGGGATGTCGTCGATCAGCGCCATCGCCTGCGTCGAATCGTGCCGGTTGGCGCCGGTGATGCGCAGCGCCAGCGGCGTGCCGCGGCGGTCGACCAGCAGGTGCCGTTTCGTCCCTTTTTTCGCACGATCGGTGGGGTTGCGGCCAGTCAACGCCCCCCAAAAACGGCGCGGATCGACTGGCTGTCGAGCACCACCTTGGAGAGGTCGACGCCCGGACCGGCGGCTTGCACCTTCTGCAGCATCGCCGCCAGCAACTTCTTCCAGACGCCGCGGCGTTGCCAGCTTCGCAGCCGCCGCCAGCAGGTGACGCCCGAACCGCAACCCATCTCCTGCGGGAGCATGCTCCAGGGAATGCCGCTCTGCAGGACGAAGACGATGCCGGTCAACGCCGCCCGGTCGTCTACCGGAGGACGGCCACGCTTGCCGCGTCGGGCTTTGTGCTTGGGCACAAGCGGTTGGATCGATTCCCATAGCTCATCCGGCACTAACGGCTTTGGCATCCATGCCTCCGGTTTTCAATCCTGCATTAACCGTAGGCACTATTTTTGAAACAGTCCTTTAATTAAAGGAGGTTGCGATGCGAAAACTCGTTTTGACAGCTGTAGCGATGGCCGGACTGGTCATGGGCGCGCCTGTGTTGCGCGCGGACGACAAGCCGGCCGACGACAAAGGCCCGTTCACCGGAATCCTGATCGACAATCATTGCGGCGCCAAGCAGATGGAGAAGGACGACCCGGAAGCCGCCGCCGCGAAGCATGACAAGACTTGCGCCCTGAAGGAATCCTGTTCGAAGGAGGGATACTCGATCATCAGCGGCAAGAAGCAGATCAAGCTCGACGAGGCGGGCAACAAGCTCGCCAAGGAATATCTCGCCAAGGCCGACTCCACGACGAAGGTGAAAGTCGAAGGCAAGCAGAGCGATGATGGAAGCACCATCTCGGTGAGCAGCATCAAGCCTGCCGACGACGCAAAGGCCGACGACAAGAAGGACGCAGGGAAGAAGGAAGACATGAGCGGCGACATGCACGAGGACAAGTAGCACGCATCTCGCGCTTTAAACCCCAAGGCCCGCCCTGCCGATCAGGGTGGGCCTTTCGTTTGCGCTCGAGCGGACGGACGGTTCAGTCGAGCTTGAGCTCGCGGCGCAGGTTGCCGCCGAGGATTTGCGCCAGCTCGTTTGGCGGCAGACTCAGCGCGAGAAGCGTCTTGAGCGCGGTATGCGTGTTGGCTTCAAGGTTGTAGGGGAAGTCGAGTCCGAAGATTAATTGGTCGATTCCCGCCTGAAGGATCAACTCCCGCAACCGCTCCACCGGCATGTACCAGATTCGGTTGTAGTCGGAGGTGAAGATGCTGGTGAGCCCCCCGAACACCTTTGCCCGGCGACCGGGAATGGGCGGAAACGGGATGTTGTTGACGATTACCGCGAGGGCCTCGGGAAAGAAGCTGTAGCCGCCTACGTGCTCGAGACTGAAGCGAAGGTCGGGGAAATGGTGGGCGACCTCGTCAAACTTCAGAACGCTGTAATCCTTGATTCGGTAGTGATGGACGCCGCTGTGGAAGGTGATGAACAGGTCCAGCTTTTCCGCAGCCTCATATGCGGCCATCGCCGGCTCGCACAGGATGTCGAACGCCTGCGCGTTGGGGTGCATCTTGATTCCAAGCAGCCCCAGGTCGGCGATCTCGCGGACCTGGTCAGCGACGTCCCGGGTGAGATCGAGCGTGCCAAAGCCATGGAGTTGCCGGCGGGTTTTCAGCTCGCTGGCCAACCACCTGTTGCAATGGATGCCGGTTCCTTCCAGCTGGTGGGGGAAGGGCGCGAACGTCACCGCGCCATTGAT
The DNA here is from genome assembly GCA_038204465.1 of Tepidisphaerales bacterium. Lineage (GTDB taxonomy): Bacteria > Planctomycetota > Phycisphaerae > Tepidisphaerales > Tepidisphaeraceae > JBBRCX01. The sequence goes on from JBBRCX010000040.1 coordinate 2,120, forward strand.
GCCGCACGCGTCGAGAAGCCGCAGCAAACGGTCCAGCGTGCCGTCGGGGTTCACCGACGCGGGGAAGACATGGGCGTGGTGTGCGAAGATCTGGGTTGGCATGCCGCAAGCCCTTAACGCGAATTCTATACGCGGCCGCTGGGAAATGGGAAAGAATGCCCGATCGCGTCACATCGCGAGCATCGCGAGGTCCAGAGAGTTTCCGCCGCTGGCCATAACCAAATGCAACCGTCGTCTGGCGAAGGAAAGTTTGCGTGACAGTGCTGTCATTCATACATTTGCCCGCGGCGCCGCCGGGGTTCGCGGCCGGTAATCCGGGTCGTCAGCGATTCGGCGAGTCAAAAAAGGGGCGGGCAAGGGAAGGGCTATGGGTCGCACGATCCTCGGCGTCCTGTTGGCTTGTCTGGGTCTCTCCGCACTGGCGAACGCCCAGACCTCGCCGCAGCAACTGCAGCGCGAGGCTCGCCTGCGCGAGCTTCAGCAACTCGAGATCGATCAGCGGCTCCGGGCCAACAGCGCCGTGCCGGTCGGGCAACGCGCCCTGTTCGATTACGGCGGCTACGTCGGTGTCAACTATCTCAGCGTAGACGATTCCGCCAGGGACAATCACGTGCTGCGCCAGTACGACCTGGTGGGTTATGCGCGGCTGAACCTCGACGGCGCACAGGAACTGTTCCTCCGCGGCAGCACGGGTTACCGCGACTTCAACGACCAGGACAGCTTCGACGGCCGCGGCGACGAGATCATCGATCCCGACCTTGACCGCGGCTATTACCGCTTCGACCTGGGGCGCTACAACTCTGCCTATCGCGGCGCCACCGCCAATCCCAACTTCACCTTCCAGGGCGGGCGCGATCTCGTCTACTGGGCCAACGGGCTGGTGCTGGCGCAGGCTCTCGACGGCGTGATCATGAATTTCGGCAACGAGCGCCTGACCCTGCAGGCGATCGCGGGCGTGACGCCGGTGCGCACCGTCGACTTCGACGTTTCGCGTCCGAAATTCGACTTCAACACCCGGCGCGGCTTCTACGGCGCGATGCTGACCGCGGGCGGCGGTGAGCACCATCCATTCATCTACGGCTTGATGCAGCGTGATTACAACCAGGACGATCCGCTCACGCTGGGACTGGTGAGCACCCGCTTCGGCTACAACAGCTACTACATCGGCGCCGGCTCGACCGGCGCGTTGAGCGATCGCCTGCGGTACGGCGTGGAGATCGCGTATGAGCTTGGCAACAGCCTTTCGAACAGCTTCGAGGTAAGCGGCCTGGGCGGGTTGATCCCGGTTACCCAGACGCGCGACGACATCTTCGCCTATGGCGCCGACGCACGGCTCGACTACCTTCTGCCCGACCCGAACCAGACGCGCCTGAGCGCGGAGGTAATCATTGCCAGCGGAGACAAGGACCGCGGCAACAGTTCAGCAACCTTCAACGGCAACACGCCCGGAACGCCGGACCGCGCGTTCAATTCCTTCGGGCTGCTCAATACCGGGTTGGCGTTTTCGCCCGAGGTGTCGAACCTGCTCACGTTCCGCGTCGGGGCCGCGACATTCCCGTTGCCCGACGCGGTGGTTTTTCGCCGGTTGCAGGTCGGCACCGACTTCTTCGTCTTCAACCGCCTCGACCGCCTCGGCTCGATCAGCGAGCAGACCACGGGGGCCAGTATGTTCCTCGGCGTCGAGCCGGACCTGTATCTGAACTGGCAGATCACGAGTGACGTGACGCTGGCGCTGCGTTACGGTGCGTTCCTTCCCGACAACGCGAGCTTCGCAATCAATGACGTCAGGCAGTTCTTCTACGGCGGGGTGACCTTTGCTTTCTAAACAACCGGCAAGCGCCCTCGCGCTGTGCGTCGTTTGCCTCGCGCTCTTCGGCTTGACGGGATGTCAGCCGACGCGCGTGCAGGCGCCGGTCGCGCGGGAACTGGGAGGCAGCGATCCGGGCAAGCAGATCGAGTTCTGGCACACGTTGGCCGACCGCCCGGTCACGAGTAATGACGATGCCCTGCACGGACTGTTGCTGTTCCTTGATGGGCAGGATGACTCGGCTGATTACGCGGCCCGCGTGGAAGCGATGAAGCAGCGCAAGATGCTTCCCGCCGGCTTCAGGGCCGCGGGGGATGAGGCAGTCGACCGGGGGACGGTCGCGGTCGCCCTGGTGCGGGCGCTGGGCATCAGGGGAGGCTGGGCGATGCACGTGCTGGGCCCAAACCCGCGCTATGCCGTAAAGGAGCTTCAGTTCCTGGAGGTATATCCGCCCAGCAGCCCGAATCAGACCTTCAGCGGCAGTGAGTTCCTCGGTATCATCGGCAAGGCGGAGGACTACCAGCGCGGCAACGCGGCGGTCGTTCCCGCCCCGCCGCCCGAGATCGCCTCTGGGATCCCCGGGGCGGGCCTGCGATCCTCCGAGACGCAGCCAGCCGACACCCGGCCCGCCGAAACGCACCCTGCCGCGGGCGATAATGGGTAGGCGGCAACGCGAATCACTTCATTGGAGTCAGTCATGTCTCGCCATCCCCTGCTTCTTTCCCTGGCGTTTGCGCTGTGCCTGAACCTTCCACTCGCTGCCCAAGACACGCCCGCCAACGAACCCGCCAGCGCGCCGGCGACTGCTGAAGCGGGCAGCGGCGCAATGAAGGTGGTGGTCGCGGAGGTGAAGGGGCTGGTGCAGGTCCGTGCGAATGACGGCGCGGGATGGGAGCCGGCCAAGGTAGGAATGGAATTGACCGAGGGCGCGGAGTTCCGCACGGGAACACGCAGTTCCGTAACCTGCGTCATTCCTCCCGATCAGACCATCGTGCTCGACCGCCTCGGGACCGTGAAGGTGCTGGAGGCGATTCAACAGGGCGGGAAGATTCGGACCGACCTGGCGATGAAATATGGGCGGACCAACTACAACATTCAGGCGGCGGGCGTGCAGCACGAGTCGACGATCCGCAGCCCGAGCAGCACCCTGGCAGTCCGCGGCACGAACGTGAGCCTGTACGACCAGCCGCCCTTCGCGCCCGAGGCGCGCAGCTTCACCGGGCGGGCGGAGTTCCGTAATGCCCAGCGCCTGCTGCGGCTGGGGGGCAAAGGGCAGGGGGCGCGCATCGTCGGAGATCAGTCGGCTGCCGCGACCGCGCTCAATGAGTCGGTGGTCGATCCTTCGATTGCACAAGCGCGTACCGGTTCGGAGAACCGGCTCATTGCCAACGAAGTCTCGAAGGGTGCTCTGTTGAACTTCAACGAGCAGACACAGATCGCCACGATTCGCGGCGGCGCAGGCCCGCAGAGCGACGCGGAGCTGGCGGCGAGCCTGCCGGGGCAGCTCAACTTTGTATTGCGCTGGTCCGGCAATGCGGACCTGAACCTCGTTGTCGACGAGCAGCGCGTGGCCGCTGACAAGCAGATCGAAGCGCTCTTCACCTTCCAGCCCGAGGAGATCCTCTTTCCCGGCTTCGGCTTGAACCGCAACGCGACCGGCGGCGTCATCCCCTTCGATCATCGAGGCGGGCCCAACGGCGGTCAGGAAATCGCCTACTGGAAGGACAGCTTTCCCGACGGAATCTACGGCCTGGCAGTCCAGCACGCGTCGGGTGAGAGCGCAACTTTCAAGCTGAATGCCTTCGAAAACGGAAAGCCGATCAGCATCTTCGCCTTCGGCGTTGAGAGCCCACTGGTCCATGCGACGACGATCCAGCGAACACTCGATCCCGGGGCGGGCGATGAGATTGCAATCGTGCTGGTACCGCCAAACGCCCAACTTGAAGAGCAGTTCCCCACCGAAAGACCATCGGGTTCACTTCAGGGAGGCGCCGCACCCAGCAGCGACGCGGTTAAACCGAAAAAAGGCTCCAAAACGCCGCGCACGGCCAAAACGCCCGCAAAACTGACCCGAGCGGAGCGGAACGCCGCGTCTTCACTCACTTCGCCCGCGCCTGCGAAAAAAACGCGATAATTGCACGTTCCTTGGATAGAAAGACCGGCTGTACACTCCCATTCGGTTGTATTCATTTCAATACGACGGTGGTCCTTTCATCGCCGCTTCAGGTTCGCCTCGAAATCGAGGCTGGCGCGATTTTTGGGTCTTAGCCGCGCCGGGCTGCGCGGCGAATCGGAGGGAGAGAAATGGTGAAGGCTTTCTGTAAGGCGCTGCTCATCGCAGGTGTGTCGCTCCTGCTGCCGGAAGTGAGTTATGGTTCGCTGGCGGCGGGTCACACCGTCACTACCAGCGCGAACCTCTCGACCAATCCGACCATTCGCAAGCAACAACTGCTGTGCGACCCGGTCATTGGATCGGACGGCTCGGACACTGGCGCTACCGAACCGCTTCAGATCACCGAGATCAAGCTGAACGTCCTGTGGCATCTCGATCTCCCGCCAGGACTCACGCTGCAGGATTTCGTGCAGCACATTGATGTCACGCCCTATCCTGATCCGAATCTGGGCCAATCCGACCAATACCAATTTATCAATGCCAGCGACGGCAGCTCTCTTCCGGGTTACGACCGCATTGACGGGAGCAACAAGATCACCTTCGACGATCAGAAGAATGACATTCTGATCGAAGGTATCTGGGTGAAGCCATTTGACCAGCCGTCGGTGCCGTTTGATCAGGACGTGAATTTTGCCAACGTGATCGTGCAATACGCCGACAAGGACTTGCAGGGAAATCCCATTGTAAAGCAGACATTCGACCCTGTGCTGGCAACGGCGACGGTATTCGCCGGCGACTTTTCCTTCGTCAAGGCCCAAACTGCCGGCAGTCAGCCGATCACGTACACCTTCACCGGCGACTCCATCATCCCCAAGAGCGATTCGGAACTCGTCAGCGCTCCGGAGCCTTCCAGCCTCACGCTCCTGGCGATGGGGGCGGTCGGTTGGGTGGCGCGGCGCCGCCGAGCAGCGTGAAGGACCGAATTCAGGTTCCTCGAAGGCATGAACGGGTCGCATGAGCGACCCGTTTTTCTGCGCATCGTGGTTGTCGCAAAACGCCCGCTTGGAGCGCATCGGCCAGAACGGGTACAAACCACTGGAGCAGGACCAGGTGCAGCGGGCAGGCGACGGCGGCCTCGAAACATGATTCGGATCAACCGCAGGCTGTTCGTGGATGGTGCGGCGGTCGGCGTATTGCTGACCTGCTGCGTTGCGATCGCGGACCTGGCAGGCTGGCTCGGGCCGCTGGAATGGTGGCTCTATGACCGCCGCGCCGAGTATTGCCAGTTCTTCCAGCCGCCTCCCACCGACAAGCTCGCACACCTCGATGTTGACGACGCGGCATTGGAGACCATCGGCTCCTGGCCCTGGCCGCGCAGCCGGCTGGGTGAAATCATCGACGAGTTGCGCCTCGCCTCACCGAAGGCCGTGGCGCTGGACGTGATTTTCTCCGAGCCGCAGGGGCGTCTCGTGGACGACCTGAACCTACCGGACCAGGACGAGGTCTTCGCGGCCTCACTGCGGCGGCTACCGGACCAAGACGCGGTCCTCGCGGCCTCACTGCGGCGGCTCGGATGCGCGCTGGTGCCTTACACGGTCCCCTTCGTCAAGGAGAGCGTCAGTCCGCTGCAGCAGGCAGTAACCGAGCAGTTGCGGGGGGACCTGGAACTGTCCGAGGAGCAGATCATCGGGCTGCTCCCGCCGAGCGGGATGACGCACGCGGAGCTTGCGCGGCAGGTAGATCAGGTCGTACCGGCAGCACGGAACGCGGCGATGTTCGACCGCATCAAGGGCGAGCTGGAGAACCGCAGGGCACCGGTTGAGACGATTCAGAAACGACTGCTGCCCAACGCCAATGCCGGTCTGGACACGCCGCTGCTTGAAGTGTTCTCCAAGCAATATGACAGCGCGGACGCAACACTGCGGCTGCGGACCCGCTTCGCGAAGCCTTTGCCGCCGGGGATTCCGCCGCTTTTTCATTCCGAGTTTAAGATGGCGACGATTGGGAAGTTAAGCGACGCCGCGGTCGCCAGCGGCTTCGTTGACAATCCGTTTTATCCGGACGGGAAGGTGCGCTCGATCCCGCTGTTTGTCGAGGCGGACGGCGGACTGTGCGCGCAGATGGGTTTTGCCCTGTCGTGCATGATGCTCGACGCGCCGCTCAGCACGGTGCGCCTCGGCGAACACAGCGTCACGATCCCGCGCGAAGGCCGGCACGACATCGTCATCCCGGTTCGCACTTACCGCTCCGCTACGCTGGGCCAGCGGCTGCCAATGCTGATGGACATTCCCTGGTTCGGCGGGCGCGAGTGGGAATCGATGTATGATCCGCACAATCCGGCGCTGCGCCGCAACCATTTCTCGATCAACGCGGTGTGGGATGCATGTCTCACCCAGCGGAAGATCCTGGCGAATAACAAAGCCGCCGACGGCGCGCTGAAGTTCTGGCTCGATCTGCTGGGGGAGAAGCAGAAGCTGAAGGAACTCGCCGATCATCCGGGGCCGGATAATGATCCGCTCCTGCGCCTCGAGCTGATCTCGACAACACTGAAAGACGCGGAGCCATGGGTCGAGCAAGCGCGGCAGACGCCGGAGAAAGAGCGGCGTCCCGAAGACCAGCTGCAGATCACCACGGCCGCCTCGCTGGGCAACGCTCTGCAGCAGAATCCCGCATTGAAGGCGCAGCTCGACGCGAAACGCGCGCAGCTGAAGAACGCGTTCGGCGGGAAAGCGATCCTGCTGGGATGGACCGCGACCGGGGCGATCGCCGACTTCGTCCCCACCAGCCTCCACGCCAAATGCCCGGGGGTCGTCCTGCACGGTGCGATCTTCAACGGCATCATGACGGGCGAGCTTTGGCGCTGGCTGCCCCGGTGGGTCACCGTCCTGATCACGATCGCCCTCGGCCTGGTCATGACCGCCGCCGTTCGCCTGCTGCCGCCGACCCGGGCCCTGATGGTTGCGCTGGCGCTGGCGATTGGCTACCTGCTGATCAACGGGCTGTGGCTGTTTGATTACGGCAACCACATCGCCGGCATCGCGGGGCCGCTGCTCGCTATCGCGCTCGCCTGGCAGGGCGGCACGCTGATCCGGTTTCTGGTGGAACGCTGGGAGCGGGCCCGCATCGAGGGGCGCTTTCGAAGCTACGTCGACCCGGCGCTGGTCGATTATGTGGTCGATCACCCGGAGCAGATCAATCTGGCGGGACAGATCCGCGAGCTGACGGTGGTCTTCACCGATCTGGCCGGATTCACCAAGCTGACGGCAAAGCTTGGCGAGCGGACGGTCCCGCTTCTCAACGAATACATGGGGCTGATGGCGCCGATCATCCGGCGTCACAAGGGTTATCGGAACAAGTTTCTCGGCGACGGAATCATGTTCTTCTTCAACGCGCCCGAGCTCGACGCCGACCACGCGCGCAACGCGGTGGCGACGATCCTCGACATGCAGGCGGGTGTGCGGGAGTTCAACCAGGTGTTGTCGACGCGCGGTCTGCCGCCGCTGTCGCTGCGCGCGGGTGTCAGCACCGGAAGCATGGTGGTTGGCGACGCCGGGTCGAAGGAGGCCAGCGACTACACCGTGCTGGGCGATTATGTGAACCTCGGAGCGCGGCTGGAATCGGCGAATAAGTCGATGGGCACGCGGTGCCTGATGACCGAGCGCACGATCCAGCTTGCCGGCGATGGTTTCCTCACACGTCCGATCGGCCGGCTCTGCGTCGTTGGCCGCGAGGACAGCGTCATGACTTTCGAGGCGCTGAACTCGATCGCGCAGGCATCGGACCAGGAGAAGCGCCTTGCCGCCGCCACGCGCGAAGTCGTGGAGACTTATCTGGGCGCGAAGCTCACCGATTGCCTGGCGGCCCTCGCGAGGATGGAGCAGGAATTCGGGGCTGACAAGCTCACCAGCCTCTATCGGGGGTTGTGCGAAGAGCACCTAAGCCGTCCCACCCTGGACGGCTTCGACTGTCAGATCGTGCTGAGCGAGAAATAAGCTCGTACTGCCGCCTTGCCATCGGATCCGGACCGGGCCGTTCCACATAGGACCAGTGGAGGATGCGATAGCGCTTTCCGCTTTCAATACCGGTGCGGTGGTGGTAAGGTCGCGGCCGCAAATCGTGGATCGGGCTGCGGATGGCGTAGAATGGAACCGAGCGTCGCGTTGGAACAGATCCTCAAACGGGTCCAGGGGCTTCTATGACGACCACTGCCGCAACGATTGCGGCCGGGCAGGGAAATGGGGACGCACGCGATCCGAATATCGGTTCCGCGCCCCCTCCTACCGCCACACTTCGCGCCGCCGGGCGCTCGGCCGCTGCTTATAGTCCGTCTGTTTCGGGCGAGCAGATGCGGATGGTGCTGGATATCTCGCGGTTGCTGGCGGTCGCAACCGACCTTGACCTGTTGCTGTGCCGCATCGCGGAAGCGGCGACGGTGCTGCTCGATTGCGAGCGGGCGAGCATCTTCCTGCACGACTCGAGCCGCAACGAACTCTGGTCGAAGGTCGCGATCAAGAGCGGCGAGATCCGGGTGCCCTGCCACCTCGGGATCGTGGGACACAGCTTCAACAATAACGAAATCCTGAACGTCCTCGATCCTTACAGCGATCCACGCTTTAACTCCGAGCCGGACCGGCGCACCGGTTTTGTCACGCGTAACCTGCTGACGGCCCCGATGGTCGATCTCGACGGAAAGCCGCTCGGCGTGATCCAGGCGGTGAACAAGAAGATCGTTCCGTTCAGCGAAAACGACACCGCGCTGGTGCAGTTGCTGGCGGAGCAGGCGGGCGTGGCGATCCAGCGTCATCGCCTTCAGTGCGCTGCGATTGAGATCGAGGGATTGCGCCACGAGATGGACCTGGCGCGGCGGGCGCAAGAGGCGCTGATTCCCAAGAGCCCGCCGGACGTTCGCGGCCTGGAATCGGCCGGCTGGACGCTGCCCGCCTCGATCACGGGCGGCGACTGCTTCGACCTGTGGAAACTGCCGGACGGAAGAATGGGAATCCTGCTGGCCGATGCCAGCGGGCACGGGCTCGCGCCGGCGCTGGTGGTGTCGCAGGCGCGGACGCTGGTGCGAACGATCTCGGAAATCGAGCCCGAGCCGCACCGGCTGCTGCAGCGGGTCAACGCGCGGCTGTGCGAGGACCTGGAGTGGGGACAGTTTGTAACGGCATTCGTAGGTTTTCTGTCGCCTGATGGCGCACTGCATTGGTCGAGCGCGGGGCACGGCCCATCATTTTTGCGGCCTCGTTGCGGCGAGAAGCTGGAGGTGCTCGACCCGCCGGTGCAGCCGCTGGGCGTGCTCGCCGAGTGGATGGACGGCGCTCCCCCGCCGGCCCATCTGGAGCAGACCGGGTCGCTCATCCTGGTGAGCGACGGCATCTTCGAAGCGTGCGATGCCGCCGGAAAGCAGTTCGGCATCGATCGGATGGTCGCACTGCTCGATGCGCAGCCAGAGACGTGCAAGCCGCACGAGGTCGTCGCCGAGCTGCGAGCGGCGGTGCGGAACTGGCACGGTTCCAACGAGCCGTTCGACGATCAGACCATCCTCGTCGTGCAGCGCGAGGGGCGAGAGAAGCCTCCGCGGCGAGTTCCCGAGACGATTGCCAAGGCTTGATCAGAGCGCTGTGGCCCGTCGGCGAATCATTTCATTTGATCCGGGAATACGAGCACGTGTGAATCGACGATCGTTCCGCACGGGCGGACCGCAGATGCCGCGGTGCGCCCGCCGTCAGCGCCGCCTGGCGGTAAGGAGCTGCGAAGAAAGATAGTGGTCGCCTTCGACGGCGTCGTGAGTGCCATCCAGATGAAAACTAATAAGAGCGACGCTTAAAAAACAAAGCCGCCCCCCGCTTGCCCGAGGGGCGGCCGAAAACAACTCTACGTGAGCCTTTCAGTTCATCATGCGGCTGCCGAGGGCTTTGCCTTTCCGACGGAATAGCCGCGAAGGCGATAGGGGCGCTTGACGACGAAGTCGCCGCCGGCCGTTCCGTTGGCGTCGCCGTCGAGATGATTGCCCCTGGTGTCACTAATGCCCGAGCCGGAGAGGCGGACGGTGTAACGACCGGCCGCGAGGCCCGCGAGGCTCCAGCGCGCGGTGTTGGTCGCCAGGTCGTAGGTCATCGTCAGACCGGACGTGTTCACGGCGATGCCATCATTGTCACGCAGGACCAAATCGGCGGCGTTGAGGGTCTCGGAAACATCTTCGCTGAAGCGGATCACCAGCGACTGGTGACGGCCCCTGCGGAAGCGGATCTTGCGCACCGTTGGCGCCTGAGCATCGGCCCCGACGATCGTGCGCGATCGAACCTGCGGAACAACCTGCAGGAGGAAGCTGTCGACCCGGCCGGCCGCGAGTGACGCGCCGTCGCTGTCCTTCACCTGATTGGCGCGGGCGATCACGGTGTACGTACCAGCGGCGGAGGCATTCAGGCCATCCGCGACGTCGGCAGAGTAAGTAGCGACGACGGAGCCGTTCGCAAGCTTCTGGGTGCCGACGAGCGTGGCGGGCTGCTCGTAACTGTTGGGCCCGACGAGGAAGAAGTCCCTGGAATCGAGCGTGGTCATGTTCAGGGCCTTGTCGTCCGTGTAGGTGACGGTAAAACGGATCTTCGCGTCACCCTCGCGTCCGACAGACGTCTTGCTCACCCTGGCCGACGGCGGGCTGTTCTTCACCGGCGGCGGACTCTTGACCGGCGGGTTCTTCACCGGAGGCGGCGCAGAAACCGGCTTGGGCGCGGGGGCCGGCGCGGGAGTCGGCGTCGGAGCCGGCACTGGCTTGGGCGCGGGAACCGGCGTCGGGGCCGGCACTGGCTTGGGCGCGGGGACTGGCGCGGGAGTAGGCGCCGGCACCGGCTTGGGTGTCGGAGTCGGCGTTGGCGCTGGCGTGGGCGTTGGCGCTGGCGCTGGCGTTGGCGTGGGCGCGGGCGTGGGCGTCGGAGTCGGCGGCGACGAAACGCGGGCCGCGAAACCCGCCTTCAGATACGCGAGCAGCGCCGAGGCGGTGTACTTGCTCGACCAACCCTGCCCGGATTGCTGGCGGGCCTTGGTGAGGAGCGCCTGCTCCGAGGCGGCGCCGCCGATGCTCGCACTGTACGACACGACGCTGCGGTTCGGATCCACGTAGGCCGCGTTCGTGGTCTTGCCGGTCGGCTCGTGCGCCTGCTTCCATTCATCGAGGGTGATCGAATTCGCGCCGACGGTGACTCGCGCGACGGAAGCGTCATCCAGCGAGTAGCGATTGCCGGAGAAGGATTCTTCGGATGCGCCGAACGATGATTCATGCTGCAGAACGGTGGAGCTGATGATCTGCTGGAAGTCGTTGTTCCGCACGATCAGGTTGTTCAGCGCCTGCGGCCCCGCGCCGCCGAGGGTCATGCCCGCCTGGATGCGCAGCCCGCGCGCCCAGGAGTAGACGATGTTGCGCTCGACGGTCAGGTCGTTGATGCCGACAGCATCGCTGGGATTGCTGCCGGATGAGCCATAGACGAGGTTGATCGCCGCGAAGGAATTCTGCGTGTCATGGGCGAAGATGTTATCGCTGACAACAGTCCCACCGGCCTTCACATTGCCGATCTCGATGCCGACGCCGCGCTTGGCGCCGTCGATGTCCCGGTCGCCAAGGAAGACGTTGCCGCGGATGGTTCCGCTGACGCCGCCCACCTTCACCGTCGACCCGTTGACCAGCCCATAGGACATCCCGATCGGGTTGTTGAGGAACAGGTTGTTCTCAATGGTCCCGCCCGAGCGCGCCTGCAGGCCGTGGCTGGCGGCGTTGGCGAAGGTGTTGTTGCGGACCACGACGCCGGACGTGTTGGACGTCAGGTAGACGTTGTGGTTGTAGATGGTGGCCCGGCCGCCATCGACGCCGGTGTTCCAACCGTTGTGGTCGAAGAAGTTCTCCTCCATGAGCAGGTTGTTGACGCCATTGGCGAAGAAGCCTTCGGAATGCGTGGTGGTGTTGCCCGAATAGGCGTCGATGACGACGTTGCGGCGGAAGGTGACGTCCTTGATGGGGCCGAAATAGTTTTCGAACACGACGTTGCTGACGTACCCCTGGATGTTGCAATCCTCGATGAGGAGGTTGTCGGACTGGGAGACAACCGCGATGCCGTAGGTGCCCTGCGTGCTGCTGAAGGAGGCGGCAGCGCGATCGCGCGCATCGGCGTAGAAGTGCACGCCGATGATGTCTAGGTAATTGATGGTGGGCGCGGAACTGGCGCCGAGCGTGATGCCCATGTCGGCGCCGCTGGCGACGGTCGGGCGGGCGCCGGTGCCGTAGGCGCCGATCACCATCGGCGCGTTGGCGGAAGCGCCGCTGCGGCGCCAGCGGCCGAAAGATTCGTGCCAGACGTCGCCGCGCTTGAGCAGAAGCTCGTCGGGCGAGCCGTCGCGCAGCAGCGACGTGCCGCGCACCAGGGTCTTCACCGGCGCATTGGCGGAGAGACCGGTGTTGTCGTCGCTGCCGTTTGAGCTGCTGACGTAGACGATGCGCGAGCCCTGCTCTGGGGTTACGACGGTGAAGCCGGCAGCATTCACGCTGACGGACATCATCTGCCGTGCTTCGAGCGACTCGAAAGAAGACGCCTGTGAGGCCTGGGCCCTGGCAAGGTTCTTCCGCGCCCTGGAACGCTTCCCGCGCCGAGAAGACGACGCACGTTTGCCGGTGTAAGACTTCTGCACTTCAACCTCCCGCTCCCGTGTGATCGATCGGCCGGCGGCGCACACACCGCCGCGACCTCGGCCTTGCCTCTTGTGGCGGTTGCCGCAGGGGCCATAGCCGCTGACAGCTTTTTCATCGGGTGAAGGCGGGGGGCACTTTGTGGCTTAGGGGGGATTTGAGGGTGACTGAGAAAATCCCCGTTGCCAGCGCCACAAACGCGAGATGGATGGCTATCGGACTTCGCGGGAGATAAAAAACGCCAGAAATTATTGCCCGATTTTGCGCGTCTCGAGCCGAGGGCGCCCGCTTGCGAGCGCCTCTGGCGCGGCTACTATCCGCTCCCCGAACGGCAGAACGCTTCGGCGTCAAGTGAGAGGACCCACGCATGGCCAGCGCAGTGAACTGGGGGATTATCGGGACCGGAAACATCGCCCGGACGTTCGCCAAAGGCGTCGCGGGGTCCCGCACGGGCAAGCTCGCGGCGGTCGGGAGCAGATCGCAGGCGTCAGCGGACAAGTTTGGCGATGAGTTCAAGGTGCCCCACCGCCATCCCAGCTACGACGCGCTGCTGGCCAACAAGGACGTACAGGCGGTCTACATCTCGACGCCCCATCCACTGCACGCTGAGTGGGCGATCAAAGCCGCCGATGCGGGGAAACACATTCTGTGCGAGAAGCCGATCGGGATTAACTTCGCGGAGGCGATGGCGATTGTCGAAGCGGCGCAGCGGAACGACGTCTTCCTGATGGAAGCGTTCATGTACCGCTGCCATCCGCAGACACACAAGCTTGTGCAACTCTTGCGCGAGAAGGCGATCGGTGACGTACGGATCGTCAACGCCACCTTCAGCTTCCACTGGCCGATCCCGTTCGACCCAAAAAGCCGGCTGGTCAGCAACGCGCTCGCCGGAGGCGGAATATTGGACGTCGGCTGCTACTGCACGTCGATGGCAAGGCTCGTCGCGGGCGTGGCTGCCGGAAAGGACTTTGCGGAGCCGCTGGACGTGAAGGCGGTCGCTCACCTTGGCAGCACCGGGGTGGATGAGTGGAGCGTCGGCGTGCTGCGGTTTCCCGGGGACATCCTGGCGCAGGTGTCGACGGGCGTGCAGCTCAACCAGGAGAGCTCCGTGCGCATCTACGGCACGACGGGGAACATCTACCTTCCATCGCCCTGGCTTCCGAGCGAAAACGTGAAGATGGTTGTGACGCGCAACGGGCAGACCGAAGAGATCACGATTGCCGCCGACCGCAGCCTGTATGCCCTGGAAGCCGACACGGTGGCTGAACACCTGGAGCGCCGGCAGGCCGCGCCGCCCGCGATGACGTGGGAGGACACGCTGGGCAACATGCGGACGCTCGACCGCTGGCGCGAGTCGATCGGCTTGACCTACGAGTCGGAGAAGGTGGAGAACCTCAAGCGGCCTGCCGCGGGCAAGCCGCTGCGCGTGCGCCCGAGGAACAACATGAAGTATGGGCGCATCGAGGGGCTGGATAAACCGGTCTCGCGGCTGGCGGTGGGAACGGACATCACCGGCGCCATCATGCGCGAGGCGATGTTCATCTTCGATGACTACTTCGAGCGCGGCGGCAACGTATTTGACACGGCCCACATTTATGGCGTCTCCGACATTCGGCTCGGTCACTGGATACGCACCCGGGGCGTGCGCGACAAGGTGGTGGTGCTCGGCAAAGGGGCGCACACCCCCAATTGCAACCCCGAGGCCCTTACGGCGCAGCTCACGGAGAGCCTCGAGCGCATGGGGACGGACCACATCGACATCTACATGATGCATCGCGACAACCCGCAGGTGCCGGTGGGCGAGTTCATCGATGTGCTCAACGAGCACAAGAAGGCCGGCCGGATGCGGGCTTTCGGCGGATCGAACTGGTCGATCGAGCGCGTGCAGGCGGCCAACGACTACGCGAAGTCGAAAGGGCTGGCGGGCTTCTGTGCGGTGAGCAACAACTTCAGCCTGGCGCGAATGGTTGACCCGGTGTGGGCGGGATGCATCCAGGCGTCCGATCCCGCGAGCCGGGCGTGGTTCACCAAGACACAGTTGCCGCTGATGCCCTGGTCCAGCCAGGCCCGCGGGTTCTTCACCGAACGCGCGGCGCCGGAGAAGAAGGATGATGCGGAGCTGGTGCGCTGCTGGTACGCCCAAGACAACTTCCGGCGCAAGCAACGCGTGAACGAGATGGCGGCGAAGCGCGGCGTCCTTCCGATCACGCTCGCGCTTGCCTATGTGCTGAACCAGCCCTTCCCGACGTTTCCGCTCATCGGGCCGCGGCAGATCTCCGAGACGCGGACCAGCTTCCCCGCGCTGGATATCGAGCTGTCGCCCGCCGAGCTGCGCTGGTTGAACCTGGAAGATTGAAAGCGGCCGCCAATGAAGAGGGCCGCGAGCGGATGCCCACGGCCCTTTCAGTCTCCCCGTCCAGGTGAACGCATCAGGCCCGTCGGCGGCGTGCCATCAGGCCAAGCGCTCCAATTGCCAGAACAGTCAAGCTGGCCGGCTCCGGGACCACGATGATATCGAAAGCGCTCGGGGCCGCGTTGGCATATGCGGGCCCGCCGAGGTTGGGATCGTAATTGTCCAGGTCCCAGGAAGTAGCGTAGGTAACGGTGTTGCCGGTGAACTCATCGCGGCGATCGATGGTGAAACCGGTGGTTTCGCCGAGGATGCTACCGGCCGTGATGTAGACGGTGCCGATGAGGACGTCGGAGACGCCACCGCCCTGGTCGATGATCACAGGGGGCTGCGTCGAGTCAAAGCCAATGGCGGCGAGAAGCGCAGCGGAGGTGGCATCGAAACTGGAATCAAACAGTCCATCGGCTCCCCAGCCGGTTGCGCTGTCGTCCGGGAGGATCGACGAGATGCTGGCCGGCTCGGTGGCGAGCAGCGCATCCTGCAGGATGCTGCAGCCTGCGCCGAGCAGCCCGCCCTCGGAGCCGAGCAGGGAGGGATCTCCGTCGGTAACGGTCTCGCGCAGCAACATCTGCACGGCGACCGTCTCGCCCGGGGTGGCCAGGTAGAGGGACTGGTTCGTCACGTAACTGTACATCACCGAGGCTTGCGCCCCGCCGGCCAGGCAGCCGACGCTTGCGATGATGAAGGTCCAAAGTATTCGACGCATCACATTCTCTCCGTCAGTGCGGCCAAAACATCGGACCGCGATTCTCAAAGCTGCATCAGTCACGCGGCGCCTTTAGTAGGCCGCGTAGGTCGTACCAATCCGCAGGCGGAACTGGCCGTTGTCGGTGTTGTTCACCGCGTTGTTGTTGTCGAAGTCGAAGGCGTTGTTGTACGCCGGGTTGCCGTTGTTCTTGCCGAAGCTCGCCGTGAAGGCGGTCTGGTCGACCGAATTTACGGTGCGATCGCCGTTGATGTCGCCGAACAGGCGGTGGAACGCGAGCACCTGGTTGATGCCCAAGTCAGCGGTCCCATGATGAACCTTGCTGCCATCGACGTGCAGGTCAAAGACGCCGTCGCCGATCGAGCCGCCGATGACGCCCGCGCCGCTGAACGTCAGCGTCACGACGCCGCCGGACACGGAGGCGTTCACCGTGGCTGCAACTGTCGTGTTGGTGCCGTGCAGCGTGAGCGTGAACGCACCGGAATCAATCGTGACCGTATCGTCGAAGGTCACCGACAGCGTCTTGACCATTGAGCGTTGAGCCGCGCCGTTGTTCACCGAGAAGCTGCTGAACACCGGCGAGCGATCGGTCACGTTCAGGACGCCGTTCACAAAGCTGAAGTCGTAGTTGCCCGAGCCGAGGCTTCCCTGGGCGGCGGTGATCGCATAGGCGCCAGGCGTGCTGCTGCCGTCGGCGGTCGTCGTCAGGGACGGCGAGCCGGTGACGTCGCTGGTGCCCAGCGTCTGACCATTCTTGAAGCCCGAATAGCTGGCGGTGAACGCCGGGTTCGCCTGGCCCTGCTGCCGCGTGGCGTTATTCGCCGTGACGGTGAGCAGCGCCTTGGTGACGTTCAGCGTGCCGCTGGTGTTGACCACGGTGTAGTTGCCCAGCTTCGAATCCGGGTCGCCGAGCGATGCGGTGATCGCATAGCTGCCCACGTTGCTGTTGGCGCCCGCGGTGCTCGAGTAGCTGGCGGTGATGTTGTCACCATTCTTCACGCCGGTCAGGGTGCCGGTGAAGGTCGGGTTCGAGTCGCCATACTCACGGGAGGCATCGTCGACAGAGACGTTGAGGGACGCCGCCGTCACAGTGAGCGTGCCGGGGGTGTTGCTGACCGTGTAGTTTCCGAGCTTGCTGTCCGGATCGGCGAGCGTCGCGGTGATCGCATAGCCGCCGACGTTGCTGGCCGCGGTCGCGGTGGTGCTGTAGCTGGCGGTGATGTTGTCACCGTTCTTGATGCCGGTGATCGAGCCCGTGAGGGTCGGGTTGGCATCGCCGTACTCTCGCGAGTCGTTGTTCGCGGTCACCGTGAGGGCGGCTGCCGTGACCGTGAGGCTGCCAGGTGTATTGGTGACGGTGTAGTTGCCGAGCTTGGAACCCGGATCGTTCAGCGCCGCGGTGATCGCGTAGCTGCCGACGTCGCTGGCCGCGGTCGCGGTGGTGCTGCGGGTCGCGGTGATGTTGTCGGAGTTCTTGATGCCGCTGATGCTGCCGGTGAAGCTCGGGTTGGCGTCGCCGTATCCGCGTGACGCGTTGTTGGTCGTCACCGTCAGGGCCGCGGCGGTGATGGTCAGCGTCCCGCTGTTGTTCGTAATGGTGTAGTTGCCGAGCTTCGAATCGGGATCGTTCAGCGTAGCGGTGATCGCATAGCCGCCGACGTTGCTGGCCGCGGTCGCGGTCGTGCTGTAGCTGGCGGTGATGTTGTCACCGTTCTTGATGCCGGTGATCGAGCCCGTGAGGGTCGGGTTGGCATCGCCGTACTCACGCGAGTCATTGTTCGCGGTCACCGTGAGGGCGGCCGCCGTGACCGTGAGGCTGCCAGGCGTATTGGTGACCGTGTAGTTCCCGAGCTTGGAACCCGGATCGTTCAGCGCCGCGGTGATCGCGTAGCTGCCGACGTCGCTGGCCGCGGTCGCGGTGGTGCTGCGGGTCGCGGTGATATTGTCGGAGTTCTTGATGCCGCTGATGCTGCCCGAGAAGCTCGGATTGGCATCGCCATACCCGCGTGACGCGTTGTTGGTCGTCACCGTCAGGGCCGCGGCGGTGACGGTCAGTGTGCCGTTGGCGAACGTAAACGAGTAATTGCCCGAAGCGAGCGTGCCGGCGGCGGCAGTGATCGTTGCGGCGCCAACGTTGGTCGCGGCCGTGGCGGTGGTCGTAAGGCTGGGAGCGCCCGTCACGCCGCTGGTGCCGAGGGTCTGGCCGTTCTTGAAGCCGGAATAGCTGGCGGTGAAGCTCGGGTTGGCGTCGCCGTAGATTCGCGAGGCCGGGTTCGCGGTCACAGTCAACGCAGCCTTGCTGATGGTGAGCGTGCCGTTGGCGAACGTAAACGAGTAATTGCCCGAAGCGAGTGTGCCGGCGGCGGCGGTGATGGTTGCGGTGCCGACGTTGGTCGTGGCGGTGGCGGTCGTCGTGAGGCTCGGCGAGCCGGACACGCCGCTGCTGCCCAGGTTCTCACCGTTCTTAAAGCCGCTGTACGAAGCGGTGAAGGTCGGATTGGCATCGCCGTAAAGGCGCGACGCCGGATCAGCGGTGACGGTCAGCGCCGCCTTGTTGATGGTCAGTGTGCCGTTGGCGAAGGTGAAGCTGTAATTACTCGCCGCAAGGGTGCCATTGGCGGCGGTGATCGTCGCGGTGCCGACCGCGGTGGTTGCGGTGGCCGTGGTGGTGAGGCTCGGCGAGCCGGACACGCCGCTGCTGCCCAGCTTCTCACCGTTCTTGAAGCCGCTGTAGGAAGCGGTGAACGTCGGATTGGCATCGCCGTAAAGGCGCGAGGTCGGATCGGCCGTCACGGTGAGCGCGGCCTTGTTGATGGTCAGTGTGCCGTTGGCGAACGTGAAGCTGTAGTTGCTGGCAGCGAGCGTGCCGGTGGCGGCGGTGATCGTCGCCGTGCCGACTGCCGTGGTCGCGGTGGCGGTGGTGGTGAGGCTGGGCGAGCCTGTCACTCCGCTGGTGCCGAGGGTCTGCCCGTTCTTGAAACCTGAATAGCTGGCAGTGAAGGTCGGGTTGGCATCGCCGTAAAGGCGCGAGGCCGGGTCCGCGGTCACGGTCAACGCAGCCTTGTTAACGGTCTGGGTGATGCCGGCGGAGGTGCTGGTGGCATGCCCGCCGTCACCTCCGTAGACCGCCGTGATGGTGTGGGCCGCGGCGGTCAAGGCGGTGGTGGCGAAGGTCGCCTGCCCGGAGCCATTGAGCGTGCCGGTGCCAAGCGTGGCGGCGCCGTCCTTGAAGGTGACGGTCCCGGTGGCCGGGCCGGCCCCGCCGGTGACGGTCGCCGTGAAGGTAACGGACTGGCCGTACGTGGTCGGCGTCAAGCTCGAGCTGACGGTTGTGGTAGTGGCACCGATCGTTAGCGTGCCGTTATTGCTGAAGACGTCAGCGCCACTCGTGGCAGTCACGGTGAAGGTATACACACCGGCCGCGGCGGCATTGGTGGTTGTGATGGTCAGCGTGGAATTCGGTGTGTTGGAAGACACACTGGCCGGGGAGAAGGCGCCGCTGGCTCCGCTGGGCAGGCCGGAAATGGTTAGCGCCGCCGTGACGGAGGAGCCGCTGCCGGTGTAAGTCGTGCTGATCGCGTACGTCGCAGATCCGGCAGTGCCTGGCGTGAGTGTGCCGCTCTGAGCACCGACGCTGACGCCGCTGAGGTGGATTGCGTCCGTGAACGTGGTCGTCGCAACCCTGCCTGAAGTCAGACCGGTGGCGGTAAGTTGGAGTGAGTGGTCCAGTTCGGACTGCAGGACCAACCAGGTCGATTTGAACCCGCCCAGATCGCCCGCGCGGACGATCCACGGATCGTGCTCGGGCCCGGTGCTCGGACTGCCGTCGTTTCGATCGATCTCAAGCTGGACGTACTCGGTGGAGAGGAATCCCTTGCCAGTGATCTTGACGGTCTCGCCGGGCGCATAGTCCAGTTTGTCGGTGGTGATCGAGGCCTGCACGACCGGCTGGAAGATACCGCTGCTCGTGGAAGCGGTCATCGGCGCGGGCGTCAGAGTCGTAGTGGAAAGCAGCGTACGGGATTCGAGCTGCTCGAGCGCCCAGCTCACGGCAGCCTGCTGCTGACGGGCCGCGCGGCGGCTGCGGAAGGACTGGGCGCTTTTGCGCGTCTGAGGGGACTTGAGGAAACGAGCCAGGTAGTCGAATTTCACTTTGCCACTCCTAGTCGGCAGCAGCCGCCCTACCCGCGAACGGGCAGACCGAGGCCTTCGGTCAAGGCAGATGCGGCCTTCGATGATCGATCAGCTTCAGGTTTCGCGGCAAAACAGCCCGCGTCGCCTCCACACACTGTTCTTACAAACTGACGGAGATGTGGCTGTGGCGTCCGCACCCACGGACGATTTTCTTCCCTTCCACAAGCATCATTCTCCCCTAACACAAGTTAGATTCTGCCATTATCATTCGTTCTCTGACCGCAGTGGTCTCGCTACAGCGCTTGTGGCGCTGCCAACGTCAGTGCTGACGGAGCCGAACCAATTCGAGCCAAGCACGCACTCGCGGTGCGGACCAGGCCGAATCCTGATGCCCTCTGCTGCAAGACAGCGGGCGCCAGTTACTCCGGGCAAACCGAATCAGCCATCCGTGATGAACTAAAAGTTACGACTGCCGAGATGACCCCAGCTCCCACTCCGTTTTTATCGAGCCGCGACGCTTGCCCGTCGCGGTCACGATGGTCCGGATAATATTGCTGCTTGCGAGCGATGCAAGCAAAAACCCGGAATTATTTTGAGCATCTTTCAAAGTTAGCGCATCCAACCAAACACAAATGTGAAACTGGCGAATCTGAACGCGCTCTGAATCGAATCCGTCGCGCATTCGCCCTCACAAGATACCTCGGAAGACTGTCGATTGGTTGAGAATCAGTGGCGAATTTAGAAACGCATCCCCTGCTGCCCGGAGTTTGGGGAACTCATAACGCCCGTGCGGCCTTCGGGATGGTAAAGCCCTGGCACCTGGCAACGGGTGATCTCGCCCGACGAGGAAATGTACGGCGGAGGACGCTCCTCTCGTCGGTAAAGGAATCTTTCGATGGATACAACCGACGCGGTTTGAACGACCGCTCTGCGGATGTCCGCGCCACCCCCCAGGGTGGTCTATGTGAAACCAGGCAAATGGCGGGGGAAACTCCGCGGGGCTATACTGGTAGGTTCGGGTTTACACGAGACAGGAGCACGCAATGGCCGGCATGACGATGACGGAGAAGATCCTTGCCAGGCACTCCGGCAAGGGGCGCGTGGCGCCCGACGAGAACGTGTGGGTTGACGTCGACATCCTCATGACGCACGACGTCTGCGGGCCCGGGACGATCGGCATCTTCCACGAGAAATTCGGGCGCGACGCGAAGGTGTGGGACCCGAACCGGGTGGTGATCATCCCGGACCACTACATCTTCACCGCCGACCTGAAATGCCACCGCAACGTGCAGACGCTGCGCGACTTCGTGCGCGAGCAGGGGCTGAAGTATTACTACGACCCGGAATTCGTAAAGAACGAGCCGGGAATGCCCAACCCCTACAAGGACCCGACGAAGACCAATTACAAGGGCGTTTGTCACAAGGCGCTACCGGAAGAGGGGCACGTGCGTCCCGGGGAGATCCTGCTGGGAACGGACAGCCATACGTGCACGGCTGGGGCATTTGGGCAGTTTGCGACCGGCGTGGGCAACACGGACGCGGCATTTGTGCTCGGGACGGGCAGGACGTGGCTGAAGGTGCCGCCCACGATGAAGTTCACGTTTCAGGGGCAGATCCCGCCTTACCTGACGGCGAAGGATTTAATCCTCGCGGTGATCGGCGAGATCGGCGTCGACGGCGCGACGTATCGCGCGATGTATTTCGCGGGCGACGGCGTGTCTTCGCTGACGCTGGAAGACCGGATGACGCTGACGAACATGGCGATCGAGGCGGGCGGGAAGAACGGCGTGTGCGACGTGGATGAGAAGACGCTGCGGTATGTTCGGCAGCGCAGCAATCGGCCGAATTGGGAAGTGCTGAAGGACGATCCGGACGCGAAGTACTTCGGCGAATATGAATTTGATCTGTCGACGATGGACCCGCTGGTCGCCAAGCCGCACTCGCCCGACAACAAGGACACCGCTTACAACTGCCGCGATGTGAAACTGGACCGGGCCTACATCGGCTCCTGCACGGGCGGAAAGATCACCGACATGATCTTTGCGGCCAGCATCCTCCAGGGAAATACGGTGAAGGTGCCGACCTTCGTGGTGCCCGGCAGCACGGAAGTTCACGCCGACATGAAGCGCTTGAACCTTCGCGGCGCGGAGAAGGGCCCGAACGAGAAATCGATCGAAGACGTGCTGATCGACGCCGGCTGCGCGGTGGGGCCGAGCGGATGCAGCGCGTGCCTGGGCGGCCCGGCGGATACGTTCGGGCGACTGAACGGAGCGGAGGTGTGCATCAGCACCACCAACCGAAATTTCCCCGGGCGCATGGGGAGCACGAAGTCGGCCGTCTACCTCGCGAGCCCGCTGACGGTCGCGGCGAGCGCGCTCACTGGGCATGTCACCGATCCGCGCGAATACGTTTCGACGCCGATCGAAACGGGCATGGCGGGAGCGGTGTAAGGGATTGGTTGTAAATGAGGGTGAAATCATGGCTGATAGTCCACGGTTGTCGACGCAAAACCGGGCGCAAGAGCGGAAGGCCTGGATTGCAGAAGTGAATCGGCTCGCGTCGGATGTCGAGAAGTGGGCGAATGACAACGAGTGGAGTGTTCGGCGCGAGACGAAGGATGTGATCGAGGATGAGCTGGGGAAATACCACCTTCCGGTATTGACGATCCAGGCGTCGCGGGGCCGAGTCTACTTCAATCCCATCGCACGTTATCTCGTCGGGGCTGACGGTCGGATTGAAATGCATGCTTCGCCATCGTTCGCACAAGTGGTGCTCCTGAAGGTTGGCGGAACGTGGCATTTCATGAACGAAGACCTCATCGACCTGAAGAAGACGTGGTCAGAGCAATCCTTCCGCCAGATCGTGGCAGACCTGCTAAGTCGCCCGTGACGCTGCTGCCATGCAGAAGAAGCGTGAACAGCGCATCGAGCGAATGCAACGGGTCATGCGAGAGTATCACACGGCGCTCGTTGCCCTGAACATGCTTGGGGAATTACTGGCTCAGAATCCGTCCGCTCTGAATACGCGTCGGCTTTCGCCAAACGACTTCAAGAATCTGCGCCGCAATCTTGAAACAACCTTCCTCGTACGGCTCTTTGCAGAATTTGAGTCCGGGTTACGTGACCTATGGAGTGGGTTGGGCCGGAGCACCGTTCCAAAGATGCTGGGGCTTCTGGCGTCATTAGCCGCAGTACGGGCAGTCCCCGCGACGGCTGTGCGACACGTGCATGATGTGCGGCTCTTTCGAAATGCGCTGGTTCATGAGGAGGCAGAGCACGCACCGCCGGTAACTCTTTCCGAGGCGACCCGACGGCTACAGTATTTCTTCAGCAGGATGCCCGCGGACTGGTAGGCAATGCGCGCAGGCGATTTCCTGATGCTTGAATTGAAGTCCGTCACGCTCTATCGGGCGGCGCTGCCGCTGGTCTATCCGTTCCGCACGGCGTTCAGCGATGAGCACACGATCGAGACGGTGCTGGTGCGCCTCGACAGCGAGCGGGGATTCGGCTGGGGCGAGGCGGCGCCTTGGCGGATGCCGGCCTACAGCGCGGAGTGGGCGGCGGGCGCGTTTCAGATAGTGCGGGATTTTTTGGCGCCGGCGATCGTGGGACAGAGTATCAAGAGCGGGGAAGCGCTGGCGCGGCGCATGGCGCACGTGAAGGGGAACTACTTTGCAAAGGCGGCGATCGATCTGGCGTTCTGGGATCTTCTGGCCAAAGAGCGCGGTGAGCCGCTTTGGAACACGTTGGGCGGGACGAAGCGGGTGGTCGAGGTCGGCGCGGATTTCGGGGTGATGGAGAGCATCGATCTGCTGCTGAAGACCATCGACGAAGCGGTGAGGGAAGGCTTCAAGCGGGTGAAGCTCAAGTTCAGGCCGGGGTGGGAACTGGAGATGGTGGCGGCGGTTCGCGCGGCGTTTCCAAAGCTGACCATTCACATCGACTGCAACAGCGCCTATTCGCTGGACGATGTCCCGATGTTCAAGCAGCTGGACCGGTATGAGCTGGCAATGATCGAGCAACCGTTGGCGCACGATGACCTGGTTGACCACGCCGCGTTGCAGCGGCAGATTGGGACGGCGGTCTGTCTGGACGAAAGCATCACCTCGCCGAATAAGGCGCGGCAGGCGCTGGAGCTCAAGTCGTGCCGGTGGGTCAACATCAAGCCGGGCCGCGTCGGCGGTCTGACGAGCGCCGTCAAGATTCACGACATTTGCCGCGACGGCGGCATGCCGTGCTGGGTTGGCGGGATGCTGGAGTCGTCGGTCGGCGCGCATCATTGCCTGGCGCTGGCGACGCTGCCGAACATTCAATACCCGTCTGACTTGTTTCCGACGGCACGGTTTTATGAGAAGGACCTTGCGCGGCCGGAGATGGTATTGAGCGGACCGTCGCAGATGACGGCGCCGATGACGAGCGGCGTGGGGTCGGAGCCGGATGAGGAGATGCTGCGGGCGCACACGCTCGAGAAAGCAGTCGTGACGCCGGCATAGATGGCGGAGAGGTCGCATTAAGAGTTGTGCGGGATGGCGGCGATGAAGCACTTGCGCGAGGAGATTTGGTTCAACACCCCGCACCGGCGGGATTACGTCAATATCACGTCGAAAGTGGAAGAGCTTGTTGCCAAGTCCGGCGTGCGTGAGGGTCTGTGTCTTGTAAATGCGATGCATATCACGGCTTCGGTATACATCAACGATGCCGAGGATGGACTTCTTCAGGACTATGACAAGTGGCTGGAGAAGCTGGCGCCGCATGAGCCCACTTCGCAGTATCAACACAATCGGACGGGCGAGGACAATGCCGATGCACATTTGAAGCGTCAGATCATGGGGCGCGAGGTGGTAGTGGCCATCACGAGTGGAAAACTCAACCTGGGCCCGTGGGAGCAGATCTTCTACGCGGAGTTCGATGGGCGGCGGAAGAAGCGCGTGCTGGTGAAGATTATTGGCGATTGAAGGGATTTTTGATTTTCGGTTTTTGATTTCGGATTGGAATCTAGGGATGAGGAATGGGGCTTCTGGAGTGCGCGGGTCACGGATTAGGCGATGGCTATTTCACTGCCTGTCCGGCTTGTCGCTTCTGTTAATGGTGGCGGTGGTGTGGTTGTTTGTTCGGGGGACGAAATGGGTTGACGACGTGAGTTGGTGGCGGGGATCAGATGGTCACTGGGTGCGCTACGCCGCGGGGTTTGGGAAGAAGGCGGCGAGTGCGGGGAGGATGACCTACACGCGGTTTGCCGGCGTCTCTCCGGGTGTGACACATGGTGCGCACCGCGCCTCGGGATTTCCGCCGGGCTCGTCGTATTCGGAGCGCGGGACGCTGGGGTTTGCCTTCTGGACGTTGAAGACAAACCGGAAGGACGCAGACGTCGGCGTCTCGGTGCCGTATTGGTCGCTTCTGATTCTTTTCGGGGTGTTGCCGGCACGGTGGCTGTGGTTGCAGCGGCGCCAGGCCCTGCGGCGCCGTCGCGGTCGTTGTCTTGTGTGCGGCTACGACCTGCGGGCCAGCGCGGGGTGTTGCCCGGAGTGTGGGACGGAGGCAGAGAGAACGCAGGCGGGGGCGGGAGCGGCAATGTGAAATCAGGGCGCGGAAATGCGGAGGCTGCGGGCGGGCAGTACGATTGACGGCTTGAGCGAGCGATGCGATTTGGCGATTGTCGGGGCGGGGGCGGCGGGGTTGGCGGCGGCGATCTTCGCGGGGGAGGCGGCGCGGGAGTCGGGACGGGCGGCGCGGATCGTGCTGCTGGATGGCGCGAAAACGGTCGGGGCCAAGATCCTCGTGTCGGGGGGCGGGCGCTGCAATGTCACGCACGATGTCGTGGGCGCCGACGATTTCAACGGCTCAAAGCCGATCATTCGAAACATCCTGGCAGCATTCGATGAGAAGGCGGCGGTGCGCTGGTTCGAATCGATGGGGGTGCGCCTCGAGCGCGAGGAGACCGGAAAGCTCTTTCCCGCGACCGACAGCGCGCGGACGGTGCTGGACGCGCTTCTGGGCCGCTGTGCGCAGCTGGGGGTGACGCTGCTGAGCGGGCATCGGGTGCTCTCCGTCTCCCGCGCAACGACATTGAACGATGAAGGGTTCCTGATCCGGCACGAGCATGGGGAGTTGCCCGCGCATCGGGTGGTCCTGGCATCCGGCGGGCGGTCGCTGCCGAAAACGGGGAGCGATGGCGGCGGATACTCGATCGCAAAAACGCTGGGGCACACGGTGAGTGAGACGTATCCGGCGCTCGTGCCGCTCGTGCTCGACGATCGAATGTTCCATGCGCAGCTGTCGGGACTGTCTCACGAGGCGGAGCTTTCGACCTTCGCAGACGGCAAGCGCATCGATCGGCGAACGGGAAGCTTGCTCTGGACGCATTTCGGCGTCAGCGGGCCGGTGGTGATGGACGCGAGCCGGCACTGGGTAATGGCGGCGGCGAAGAGCGCGGACGCGGAATTGCGTTGCAGCGTGATGCCGGGAATGAGCTTCGAGGACGCGGAGGCGTGGTTGTTTGGCGAGGCGGAGGCGCGGCCGCGCGTGTCGGTGGGAAAGGTGTGCGCTTCGCGCTTGCCGGAGCGGCTTGCGCTGGCGCTGCTTCGACATGCCGGAACCGAGCCTGGGCTGGCGATGGGGCAGTTGTCGCGCGCGGCGCGGCGCGGGCTCGTGCATGCGCTGACCGCCCTGCCGTTGCCGGTGGTTCGCGATCGGGGATGGAACTACGCGGAGGTTACGGCGGGCGGCGTGCCGCTGCCGGAGATCGACTTCCGCACGATGGAATCGCGCAAGACGCCCGGATTGTACCTGATCGGCGAGATCCTCGACTGCGATGGAAGGATCGGCGGCTTCAACTTTCAATGGGCATGGGCGACGGGATATCTCGCGGGAAGAGGATGGTTTTCACGTGCTCCTGGCGCCGTCGGGAGTTTTTGACGCTCGCGACGGAAGCGGCGGCGCCTCTGCGGAGAGGCGGCACCACACACGGATTGGGTCTATGTGCGGGTGGAACTCACCCGCTGGTGGGGGCGAGGCGGCTGCCGAGGGTGAACCAGCCCTTGCTGGGGTCATAGATGAGCTGGAGCTGGCGGCGGTCGAATTCCTGAAACCAGCGCCACCATTCGATGGGCTCGAGCGCTTCGCCCACGTTGGCGGAGTCGTCGCCGCCGAGGCGAATGCGATCCGGCGAGCCCACAACGCACGCGGGCCAGAGGCCGCTGGCGGTGGCCCAGTGATAGATCGCATTGTGGCTGGTGGTCTCGTAGACGGTCATGGGATTTTCGATTTTAGATTCGCGATTTGCGATTGCAATTCAGCCGGCGTGATTGGCGATGGAGACAGATCGCCGCATTCTCGCATGCGGGTGGAAGATGGGCGGCTGGCTCGTGCTGGAACTGGGTTTGCGGTGCGTGGCTCGGCGGAGCTCCCGCCCCTCCAGCGGGAGCTACGCCATGTACGGATAGAGGAGCTTGGTGTTACCGCCGGCGGCGTTTGGCAGCCAGGAGCGCGGGGGCGATGAGAAGTGCGAGCGTGGACGGCTCGGGAACGAGAAATGACTGGTTGGCGTTGTTGGTCCAAGTCGAGGTGGAAAGGGTGAGGTTATAGTCAGAGGCGTTGGTCGTGCTTTTCGCGATGGCGGTCTTGTTGAAGAGGAGCGATTGGAAACTGGCGGTCGGCAGGCCGGAGCTGAGCTTTCCGTAATCGCCATCGGAGTCGTTCAAGATGGAGCCGGTGGTTGGCCCGGTGTAGGAGGAGCCACCATAGGCGACGGACCAAAGCACGGCCCCATCGACATCCTCCCAGGTGATGCGTCCGGCGGAGAGGTAGGTATCGGGGATGAGATTGGTCATGGTGAAGTCAGTGCTGAGGGGCGAGGTCGTGTAGTGCGCAAAATTGGCGCTGGTGATGAGAATGCGCCTGCCGGTGGCGCCGTTGCTGACGTCGCTGGGACAGACGAGGAGAGTAACGGGGTTGGCGCCGGCAGCGTCATAGGCGACGAGCTTCGCGGGGCCGTGTGTGCCGCCGGCGTCGCTGAAGACGAAGTTCTGGCCATCGGCGCGCATGCGAAGCTGGATGGCCTGGGCGGAGGTGTCGCCATTGACGCCCGCCAAGACCTGCTCAATCTGCATGAGGTGGAAGCTGGCGTCGGCTGCACCGCAGACCAGGAGGACCAAGGCCGAAACCGCGGCGAGAAAGCGCTCTGTTTTCATGATCCCTGCCCGTTGAAACACACCCACGCCAGAGTCGATATATCCTATCGTGCAAATCCGTGCGCCTGCAAAGTTTGCACTGGAGGATAGATCACAAGCCCTTTGGTGCAATTGCCTTGCAGCGATGGCGCGGGAGCGGGCGCGGGCAATGCATCGCCGGCCTGAAATAGGCGGCTGCGGTTCTCTGTCCCCCCGCGAGGGAAGGCCCTATATTTCGCGCTCTGGATTCAGAAAGGACATTTGAATGCAAGCTGTGATGAGCGGGAAGGCCTACGTATTGGGCGATAATATCGATACCGATCAAATCATTCCGGCGCAGTACCTCTCATTCAATCCATCGATTCCGGAGGAGCGGAAGTTTTTCGGCATGTACGCGATGAGCAGCGTTCCGGAAGGGAAGGCGGGGCTGCCGCAGGGGAACGTGCGCTTCGTGCGCGAGAATGAGTTCAAGAGCGACTACACGATTGTGATCGGGGGAAAGAACTTCGGCAGCGGCTCGAGCCGCGAGCATGCGCCGCTGGCGATGGCGGAGGCCGGGGTGAAGTGCGTGATCGCGGAGTTCTACGCGCGCATCTTCTTCCGCAACAGCGTGAACGGGGGTTACCTTGTCCCGCTCGAGTCGGTGCAGCGGCTGGTGGAGAAGGTGAGGACCGGCGACGAACTGGAAGTGCATCTCACCGACGGATTCGCGCTGAACAAAACCAACGGCGAGCGTTACGAGCTGAAGCCGCTTGGCGACGTGCTGCCGATCATCGAAGCCGGCGGGGTTTTTAATTATGCGCGTAACGCTGGCATGTTGAAGTGACGGCAACACCTTCGTTCCTGGTTGCCCGTTGTGCTCAGCGAGGCTATGATCAATAGCCTTGTTGCCTCAGGATCTCCATATTTATGCGTTGCTTCTAATAGTTCCTACAAGGAGATTCGATCGTGACAACCAACCATCCAACGCAGTGGCGGGAAAAGTTCGGCGGTCAAATGTCGGAAGCCGAAGCACTGTTCTGCAAGAACGTGAGAGAACTCGCACGGGCTGTCCTTGATTCTCTAATTTCGTTTGGTGCGGCAATGAGCAAGTTGTTGATTGACCTGAGAGAACTGCGAAAATTCGGGCTCGATGTGGACGCAGCGATGGCATCGGGCTTTCGTCCATCGATTTCGACAATTGGTCGGTCACGCAACCGGCTTCAGCAGACAACATATTTTCAATGCCAGCAGGCTCGGGCGATTGATCAAGGTCGCGTGACAGGGCGCGCGATCGGTCGACTTCTGCGTGCTGACTTTCATCGAATTGAAAGAGCCCTTTGGACCAGCCTTGGTTTACCTTGACCTCCGTCGTGCCGCTTCCCAACGTCATTGTCATCGACCACCCCGTTGTCCAAACCAAACTCACCGAGCTGCGCGACTTTAGCGCCGACCATCGCAAGTTTCGCGCGCTGCTGGACGAAATCGCGTCGCTGATGGTGTACGAGGTGACGCGCGATTGGCCGACGAAGCAGCGGCCGGTGCAGACGCCGATGGAACGGACGACCGGTCGCGTGCTGGCACGGCAGGTGACGCTGGTGCCGATCCTGCGCGCCGGGCTGGGGATGGCGGATGGGGTGCTGCGTCTGCTGCCGGACGCGAGGCTGGGGCACCTGGGCGTATATCGGGATGAGACGACGCTGGAGCCGATATCGTATTACCAGAAGCTTCCGCCGGACATCGCGGCGACGGAAGTGCTGTTGATTGACCCAATGCTCGCCACGGGCGGGAGCGGATCGGCTGCCATTTCGTATCTGAAGAAGGCGGGCGTGAGCTCGATGAAGTTTGTCTGCCTGGTAGCGGCGCCGGAGGGGATTGAGGCGATGCACCGGCAGCACCCGGAGGTGCCGATTTACTGCGCGGCGATCGACCGGCAGCTGAATGAGAAGGGTTACATTCTTCCGGGGCTTGGGGATGCGGGGGACCGGACTTTCGGAACTTGAGAAGCCTCATGCCAACGAGCAGAAGATCCGGCGATTGCAGCAGCGGCGGCGCGCGGCCGCGGCACGCCGGGGTATGAGTGTGGGGTTTGAATGTGGAGCTGTGCGCCGCTACGATTACCGTTTCGACTTCAGGAGCCGCAGCGGAGTTCTCGCCCATGCAGTTGAAGGACATCCTGAAGCCCCAGAACATCAAGGTGCCCCTCCAGGCGACCGTGAAGGCCGACGCGATCAAGGAACTGGTCGACGTTCTGGCGGCGAACGGCGAAGTGATCAATGCGAAGACGGTATTGACCGCGGTGCTGGACCGGGAGGCGACCCGCACGACGGGCATTGGCAGCGGCGTCGCGATCCCACACGGCAAATGCAACGGCACCGATCACCTCGTCATGGCGATCGGAAAGCCGGCGTCGCCGATTGATTTCCAGGCGATCGACGGACGGCCGGTGAACATCATCTGGCTGCTGACCAGTCCGCCCGACAAAACCGGGCCGCACATCCACGCCCTGGCGCGAATCAGCCGGCTGATGACCATCGAGAAGTTCAAGCAGGCATTGGCGGGGGCGGACACGGCACAGAAGGTGTATGACGTGATCGTGGAGCAGGAGAATTCGCTGTAATACCGCGGCCAACAAACCCCGCCCTTGCGCCTGGCTCGACCTTCGCTCCATCAAGCTGGTCAGAGGACTTGCACCTCCTAGACATCGAACATGCGCGGCACGATCGGGTAGCCGGGCGGGTTGTCCCGCCCGGCTCTGCACATTATGCGGCTATTTGCCCAAGCCGGGAGTATCCCGGTCCAAGGAAGGACACCATGAATGCGGATTTGATCGCGCGATCGACTGGGCCGCGCCTCGCG
The DNA here is from genome assembly GCA_038204465.1 of Tepidisphaerales bacterium. GTDB lineage: Bacteria > Planctomycetota > Phycisphaerae > Tepidisphaerales > Tepidisphaeraceae > JBBRCX01. The sequence continues at coordinate 32,972 of JBBRCX010000040.1, forward strand.
CAGAGGAACGACGTACCGAAGTCGCGCGTCGCTTTATTCAATCTCTGAAGCGTGGTCTCGATTAGTGCTTACGCCGGCGCAGCGCCGCCAGGATGCCCAAGCTCAACAGGCCGAACGTCGCGGGCTCGGGCACGGTGATGATGGTCGCCTCAATGTTGTTGCTCGCGCCGCCGCCGCCAAGGGAGACGCCCGCGGACCAGTTGTTGAAATTGTCCTGAACGAGTATTCCGGCGCCGGAGGTACCGGGGTTCGCGTTGAACGAGGAGATGTACACGGAGAAACCGAAGCCCGGGAAGACGTACCCGTCAGGGTTGTTGTCACGGTAGGCAAAGGCGAAGTGCTCGAGGTTTTGTGCGCCGGTCTGGGCGGAGAAGTCGAACGACAAAACCTGCTTCGCGTTGCTGGTGGCGCTGCCGTTATTATAATTGCTGCCGGTGAAGGTGACGGAGTTGTTGGACGCAGTGGCGATCGGTCCACCGACGGGCACGCCGTTGCTGTCGACGTTGTACAGGTCTACCTCGACGTCCGGGGTATATGTGGCCGGGTCGTAAGTGTAGAAGGCGAACTGGATCTGGACGGTCAGGATTTGCTGCTTCACGCCGTCGAACAGAACGTCGTCGCCGTAGCGCTGCGCAGCGTTGCCCGCCTGCTGAAAGAATCCCTGGTCCCCTGACGCCAGGACTTGGTATGAGATCTCACCGAACGCGGACGTACCCGCCATGGCAGCGGCACCCGCGCCCAACGCAATTGTTCCAAGCCGGTTCACGCAAATCCTCCTCTGCTCACCCGTGGCAAGCGTCGCCATGCCAAACTTCTGCATAGATCTCCTCCTGCGAAAAAGAACAACCGACGCAGACCCGATTCAGCGGAGCCGCAATGAACTGTTGCTGGTTACGCTAAGCAACCGCGGCAAAACTGGGAACGGAAATTCGCAGCGGAAATCCGCGAATCGTTCAGTGGGTCGCTTCACCTGTGCCCGCACGGACTTTTCGTTAGAATCCCCACGTTCGCACGTTCCCGCTGGCTCAGGTTTTACAACTGATCAGTCCGAGAACCCCGCAGCCGACTTACCCCTGGTCCGCAGCCCCGCCGTTTCCCCGGCAGGTTCTGAAAGAGCGACCGACCTTTTCCGAAAGATTGGATCCGTTTATGGCCATTCTTGATCGTTTTGAGGAGTGATCATGCGCATTTGGTTGACACTGCTGGTGCTGGCTGGAGCAGCGGCGCGCGCTATCGGCACCGCAGAACCCGAAGCCACGCCTGACCTCGGCATCAACGCCAGCCTGAAGGGGAAGCGTCCATTTGCGGATGATGATCCATGGAATCGGCGCGTCGATCGGGAGCCGGCGGATCCGCGCTCACAGGCGATCATCGCCAGCATCGGGCGCGACGGCTCGCTGCACCCCGACTTCGGGACGCTCTGGCAGGGAAGGCCCAACGGGATTCCTTATATCGTCGTGAGCGGCCAGACCCCGCGCGTGCCCGTGAGATTCGAGTATGCCGGCGAGAGCGACGCCGGTCCGTACCCGATTCCCGCCGACGCGCCGATCGAAGGCGGGCCCGATGCGAAGGGCGACCGGCACGTGCTGGTGATTGACCGGGACAACTGGAAGTTGTACGAACTGTTCGCCGCCCATCCCGATGGCAAGGGTTGGTGCGCAGGTTCCGGCGCAATCTTCGATCTCGCTTCGAACAAGCCCCGCACCGCCGGCTGGACCTCGGCCGACGCGGCGGGCCTGCCGATTTTTCCGGGTCTGGTTCGATATGACGAGGTAATCGAGCAACAGGCGATCCGCCACGCGCTGCGCTTTACGGTGGCGCGCAGCCGTCGTGCTTACGTGGCGCCGGCGCGCCACTTCGCCAGCAGGTTGACGGATGCGGCGCTCCCGCCGATGGGGATGCGCGTGCGGCTCAAGGCGGACTATGAGATCTCGAAGTTCCCCGCCGCCGCGCGGGTGATCCTGGAGGCGCTCAAGACGTACGGCATGATCGTCGCCGACAACGGCGGAAACTGGTTCCTCTCCGGCGCCCCGGATTCCCGCTGGAACGACGAGGACCTTGCGACGCTGAAGGGGGTGAAGGGAAATGACTTTGAAGTCGTGCGGATGCCGGAACCCGTCACGAAGTGACGTGAACTGCAGGGGAAGAGATGCAACGCAGCCGGCAGGACTCGAACCTGCGACCGGCGGATTAGAAATCCGCTGCTCTATCCAGCTGAGCTACGGCTGCCAGCCATCTCACTATATCGCGCCCCGTCCCGGCGGCCACGTGGGCGCGCCATTCCCGCATCGCCCCCGCGCAACTGATCCCTGACAAAGGAAAAAGCCTAGACATTAAACAGGAAATGCGTGACGTCTCCATCCCTCATCACATACCCCTTCCCTTCAGCGCGCATCTTCCCCGCTGCCTTGATCGCTGCTTCGGTCTTGTATTGCCTCAGATCGTCGAGCGTGTAGATCTCGGAACGCGAGGAGACGCGAACGAAGTCGGGGGGTCTCACTCCGGCCGCCTGCGGGCCGGGCGCGCCGAGGGGAAGGGGCCAGGCGCGGATTTCTTTCGGGCCGGCGGTGAAGTAGCTGTGCAGACCCAGCAGGCGATAAGCCTCCCGCGCCAGCGCCGCCAGCGCCGGCTCCTTCAGCCCCATGCTGTGCAGCATCTCGTCCCGATCCTTCGGATCGAGCTCGGACAGCTCGGCCTCAAGCTTGCCGCACACCGGCACGACAACGCCGTCCTCCGCCGCCGCCCGTTCGCGCACCTTTGAAACCAGCGCGTCCTCCCCGTGCAGGTCATGCTCGTCGACGTTGGCAACGTACAGCACCTTCTTCGCGGTGATGAGCCCCAGCGTCTTGAGCTGCTTCCGCTCATCCGCTGAAAACTCCAGCTGACGGACCGGCTTGCCGTCATTCAGATGCACTTTCGCCTTGCGCAAAACTTCCGCGCGGGCGATCGCATCCTTATCGCCGCTGCGGGCGAGGCGCTCGGATTTGTCCAGTGAGCCGGCGACGGTTTCCAGGTCGGCCAGGATCAGTTCCGTGTCGATCGTGTCGATGTCGCGCAGCGGGTCGACCGAGCCCTCCACGTGCAGGACTTCTCCGCCGCCGAAGCAGCGCACGACGTGCAGGATCGCGTCGACCTCGCGGATGTGGGAAAGAAACTTGTTGCCCAGCCCATCGCCCGTGCTGGCGCCGCGGACAATGCCCGCGATGTCCACCACGCGGAGCGCCGCCGGCACGATCTTCTCCGTCTTCACGAAAGAGTTGATCACCGCCAGCCGCTCATCGGGGACCGCGACCACCCCGACGTTCGGTTCGATGGTCGCGAACGGATAATTCGCCGCCAACGCCCCCGCCGCGGTCAGCGCGTTGAAGATCGTGCTCTTTCCGACGTTGGGAAGCCCGACAATTCCAACTTCCATCTTCCGCTCGCTCCACCCCGGTGCCCGTCAGCCCCGATCTTCACCTGTCATCCCGTCGCGTCGACCACGCTCTCGCGCCAGCCCTTACGCTGCGCTCGCGCCGCAGCACTTCTTGTACTTCTTTCCGCTGCCGCATGGGCATGGATCGTTGCGCCCGACCTTCGGCACGTCGCGCACGATCGTCTTCACCGTTGCGACCCCCCCCTCCTCTGCGCTGCCGGCCTGGATCTCCACGCCGCTGCCAACGTCCGCGGTCGCCTTCAGGTTCTCGCGCACGCCATATCCGCCCGCGTCCTCATGCACAGCCGCGGTCTCCTTATAAGCGTTGCGCGCCTGCGTCTGGCCGGTCACGCGGGCGCGGAAGATCAGGTCGGTCACCCTGTCGCGCACGCCCGCCATCATCTCCTCGAAGTAGCGGTATCCCTCGGTCTTGAAGAGCACGCGCGGGTCACGCTCGGCGAACGCCTGCAGGCCGATGCCGCCCTTGAGCGTGTCCATCGCGTACAGGTGGTCCTTCCAGCTCTGATCGAAGATCTGGATCAGCACAAACTGCTCCAGGTCCGTCAGTTCCTGGCGCAGGAACCGCCGGGCGTGGTGCAGCAGCGCCTCGCGGCTGGTGGTCCCGCCGTCGGCGTGCCCATTGCTTTCGGCAAACGCCTTCAGGTCCTTCTCATGCGGCCTTACTCCAAACCGTTTTCCGAATGCCTCCAGCCGCTGCTCGTCGCTCTCCCCGGCGGCGACGATCGCGTCGACGTGGCGCGACAACTCGCCATCTCGAAGAAACTTCTCCTGGTATCCGATCAGCTCGTCGCGCAAGCGGCGGACGCCGAGGCTGCGAATGTGCTCCACCGACAGGTCCACTCCATACTTGGCGGCCGCCCACTGGTGGATGTAATCAGCGGCGTACGGGTTATCGATATTGTTCCCCTCGCTTCCCAGGGCGAAGGTCAGCATGTGGTCGATCGGGTAATCGATCTCGCGCCGTGCATAGGCCTCGCGGGCGCGGTCCTCAATCAGCCTGACGATCTCCTCCGCCGGCTTGCGCGCTCGTCCCCCGCCTTCGCTCATCTCCTCCGGCGCGACCTCCACCGCAAACTTCTCCTTCGCCCAGCTCGAGAGCTCGCGCTCCGCGTACTTCGGCTCCAGGAACCGCATCAATCCGACCACGTCGCGTTTGTCGATCTGCTCGATCGCCGCGTCGCGCAGCTTCTCTTCCAGCTCGCGCGCCGACATCTTGCGAATCTGGTTCTGCGGCAGGTTCACGTGGAACCGGCTCATCGCCCAGCTGGACAGGCCCTTGGTGTCCCACTCCGACGGATCGTCCGCGTCCTCGCCCATGAACTCACCGAGCGTCGCGGAGATATTCGTCTCGGCCTCGTTGCGCGCCTGCCCCTTGATGTAGTGTTCCAGATCGTCCAGGTCGCGCATGCCGCGCAGGTCGTTGGGCTCGATCGCCACTTCAAAATTCGTGCGGGCCCACTCGCTGATGTTGGCAGCCACGAAATCCCGGGTCATGAACTTGTCGACCGCGTCGTCGATGGCCTCGCCGATCATGCGCCAGATCACATCGCCCACGTTGCGCCCTTCCAGCACCTGCTGCCGCATCCCGTAGAAGGTCGTGCGCTGGTGGTCCATCACCTCGTCATAGTCCAGCAGGTTCTTGCGCGCCAGGAAGTTCCGCTCCTCCACCTTCTTCTGCGCTCGCAGGATCCCCTTGCTGATGCGCTTGTCCTCGATGTGCTGCCCCTCCTCCATTCCCAGCCACCCCAGCACCTTGATCGTCCACTCGCCGGCGAACATCTTCATCAGGTCGTCTTCCAGCGAGACGTAAAAGCGGCTCGAGCCGGGGTCACCCTGCCGGCCCCCGCGGCCCCGAAGCTGGTTATCGATTCGCCGGGCCGTGTGCCGCTCCGTGCCGATCACGTGCAGTCCCCCCGCCTTCTGACTCCCCGGCGCCAATTTGATGTCCGTGCCACGGCCCGCCATGTTGGTCGCGATCGTCACGTTGCCGACCGTCTCCGCGTGCGCGTTCTCGTGCTGGTGCCCCGCCTTGGCCACGATCTGCGCCTCGCGCTCGTGATACTTCGCGTTCAGGACCTCGTGCTCGATTCCATACTTCCGCTTCAGCATCGTCGAGAGGCTCTCGCTCTTCTCCACGCTGGTCGTCCCCACCAGCACCGGCCGGCCCTTGGAGCTCTCGTCCTTAATCTCGTCGATGATCGAGTCCCACTTCTCGCGTTCCTTCCGATAGACGCGGTCCTCGTTGTCCTGCCGCATCACCACTCGGTTCGTCGGGATAGAAACCACGTCCAGCCGGTAGATCTTGCTGAACTCCTCCGCCTCGGTCTGCGCCGTCCCGGTCATGCCCGCCAGCGCCTCGTAGAGCTTGAAAAAGTTTTGCAGCGTCACCGTCGCCAGCGTCTGCGTCTCCTGCTTGATCGGA
>JBBRCX010000041.1:0-38723 GCA_038204465.1 Tepidisphaerales bacterium
GCCGGCTTTTCGTCGACCCAAAGGAGGACCTCGGCTTTCGCGATGCCGAAGTCGTCCAGGGCCTCGAAGACGAGGGGCACTTCATCGTCAGGGCGTGCCGAGGCGCTCGGCGCGGGCGAAATGATTGTGACGGTGGGCGCGCCGTCGAAACTGGCGGTGATGGTACGGGCCTGGTCGTCGCGGTTGCCGACGTCGGATGCCGTTCGCAGCGCGATCCGGTATGCGCCGCTGCTCTGCACGAGGAGCTTGGCGTCATAATCAGAGCCGGTGCGAAGCGTCAGCGGAATGAAAGCCTCGTCGCGCCGGCCTTCGTTGAGAAGCAGTCCGCTCTTTGCTGTATCGATTGGCTCGGTGCTGTGGACCGTGAGCGTCACCTGCGTGCCGGCGAGCGCGCGGATGGCGCCGTCGGAATTCTTCTCCTGCTTCGCAGCGAGTTTCGTGTAAGGCGGGTAGTCATAGTGGAGATCGAGCGACGCGATCGCGGGGCGAGGCCGTACCGTGACGGCGTACCAGCCCGATTCACTGGAGCCGCCGGTGACGCGATAGCGGAAGCCGTCACGGACGTTCTGCAGCGAGGCGGAGAAGCCGCCCGGGCCGGCGTGCTCCATTTCGACCTCGATCGTCTGATCGCTCGCGAAGCGCCTCGAGAGAACCGCGCGATTTGCTCCCCGGTTGGACAGCGACGCGGTAATCGTGAGCGCATCGCCTTGGCCGATCGTGACGTCTCCGGGCGCGACGATGACGGAACTGAACAGGGGGGGCAAGTGCGATCGCCACGGGACGAAAACCCACGTCAGCCCGCCCGCGAGCGGCCGCGGCGCCACGGCAAACATGACGATCCAGAGCAGAACCAGCGGCGCGAGAAGCAGCGCCCACCGCTTCACCCGCCGGGCGGGCACGATCGTGACGGGGTTAATCCTTCTCGCGTCTTCCTCGGCCTGGCGAAGCAGGTGCTGAACGAGGTCGGGCGAGCCGGCGAAGCGCGGGTCGGAATCGCTGGAAAGCTCCACTGCGCTGCTGAGGCGCTCCTGCGAATCCGGCAGCGCCTGTTCAGCGAGCAGGGCGGCCCGAGTGAGGTTTCGCCGGCGCAGGATGGGACGCAGACAGCGGAAACTTGCGGTCAGGATGAGTATCCAGGTCAGGCTCGCCAATGCAACGCGCAGCGGAACCGGGAGGTTCTGGAAGTGACCGAAGAGAAGCGCCAGCGGCAGCACCAGGCCGAGTGCGACGAGCAGCGATTGGATCAGCCCCCGCCCGGCGAGCATGAACCACTGGCGGCGCGCAACCTGGCGCAATGGCGCGAGGAGCCGCTCGGAGTTGAACCGGGCGGAGATGGGTTGCGGAATGGCAGTCATGATGTTCTCCAACGGCCCTTGAGTCGCATTCGGGGATTCACACCAACCCCCCGCGCTTGCGGATGATCCACTCGGTCGTGATCAAGAGAACGAATGCGCCGAGGAACGCCCAATGCACGCGCCGGGTGTGCCGGTCCTTCGGATCGGTGAAGAGCCCGATCTGCTCGAAGCTCTGGGTATGCTCGTCCAACTCGGGCAGGTGGGGTGCGAGCAAGTCGGCGTAGGTCGCGTCGAGGGCGATGCCTGCGCCCGCTTGCGCGATCGATTGCAGCGTGGCGTGGTCGGCGTTCACGTTCTGCCGCTCCACATCGAGCTGCGACTGGACGTCGATCGTCATTGTCTTCTGCGATGCGGACGGGTCGGCGTTCATCAGCTTCTCGATTCGATCGCCGCGAAGTGCAAGCTCAACGCCGCCGGCGCCAGGAGCCGTGAGGGCGCCGCGGTAGAAGCCGGCTGCATCGGGCGATTCTGTCAGTGTGGTTTCGCCCAGCAATTTGCCTTCGGACTTGATCGCGCCGGTCGCGGGATCGGTTTGCGGCAGCGCCCGCGCGATGACCTGCACCTTCTCACCTTTCAGCGGCGAAAGGTCTTCCGCCAGTACTCGCGCGCTAACCACTATTGGATCACCCGCGACGTAGCGCGGCTTGTTGGTGCCGAAGCGGACGAGCTTCCCGCCGGCCGGCAGGTCGCTTCCGACAGCCCAGCGGATGATCTGCCCCCAGAGCCGCTCGTGCAGGTTTTCAGCGATTACCTGCCGCATGCGCCAAGTTGAATCGCTGGCCAGATACATGACGCGTCCCTGCCCAACGGAGAGCGTGCAGAGCAGGGCATGGCGGCGGGCGATGTCGAGGTTGAGCTCAGGCGTTTTTGACGGCGCCTCGCCCGCTTTGGGCACAGCGCTTCCGATCGCCCACAGGACGTTAGCGGCAAGCTTCGCTTCGGTTTGATCGCTGTGCCAATACCACGGCGGCAGGTTCGACCAGAGCTGTCCATTGTAATTCTCGTCGATGCTGAACTGGCTAACGATGGAGGCCGACCCTTCGGGCGCGATCAGCGGTTGGAATCCCTGTTCCAGGTGCGACTGCGCTGCATCCGGCTCCCAGGGATTGTTCAACGTCACCGGCAACAGGTCCGCCAGCGGCGTGCCGGCGTAGCCGGCGGGCATGTTCATTCGGCCGGCGATCAGCAGCAGCGTGCTGCCGCGATCTTTCACCGCCTTTGCAAGTTGCTCCTGACTTTTGGCGGGCAGCGCGTCGCGCGGCACGTCGCCGATCACGATCATGTCGAACGCGGACCACTCTTTTTCAGTTTCAGGTAGAAGCTGCGCTTCGGAGGATGGATTCTGTGGCGACGCTCTTACCGGTTCGGGGCGGGTCACGCCTTCCACGCGCGCCGGTTGCAGCAGCACGGTCTGCAGCTTGACGCGCCCATCGCGCGCCAGGTAGTTGACGAGGTAGCGGTATTCCCAGCGTGGCTGGTCTTCGACGATCAGCACGTTCAACTTGTCCTTCTTTACCGTCACACGCGTCGTCTGCCGATTGTTGTCCTTCAGCGTTTCACCCGGAACTTCGGCGATGCGCACTTCATATTCATGCGAGCCGGGCGGCGGGGCCTTGTCCTGGAAGCTCACGCGCTGAATCTCGGCCGGCTGCGCCGGTGTGAGGGTCGCGGTCTGCGGCTTGCCCTGCGCGTCGTTGACCGGCTTTCCATCACGGCGAAACTCGACGGTTAGTGGCTTGCCGACGAGCCCGTCGAGACGGAGCAGGGCCGTGAGCCGCAGGGTGTCATCCTGGTAGATCCAATCCGGGGCATCGATCGCTTCAACCGCCGCGTCGGCGGCGGGGTCGCGGGAGCCGGCCGCGAGAGTGAAGACGCGAATGTTGCGCGCGGCCAGGACGCGCGCGGGCTCGATGAGGTCGCCGCCCGTGTTCTGCCGCCCATCGCCGATGAGGATCACCGAGGCATGCTCGTCGGCGGCGGTTTGATCGTTGATGAACTGGAGAGTTGCGGAAATGTTCGTCGAGTGGCCGGCGGGCGGAGCCGATTCCAGCGCCTTGGCAAGATCGCCGCCCATCTCGCGCGCCATGACGCGTTGCGGCTGATCGGCGAAGGTGACGAGCTTAATGCTTTGCTTCGCGGCAGCGTCGAGCAGGGATTGCCCCTCCGGCGGCTTTCGCATCAGCTCCGCCAGCGCGATCTGCGCCCGCGATTTGCCGGACACTTGTTGCAATGCCTCTTGCACTTCGGGATCACCGGCATGCTGCGCAAGAAAAGCGGTGTCGGCGGCATCCGCGGCCGGCCGTAATTCGGCAAGGGCGGCGTCGAGATTCTGCGCGATTGCCTGCCAGGGGATCTCGGTCGCGCTGTGCTCGGGCCATTTGTTTTTCTCGAATTCGGCGAGGGGGTCCTTCAGGAGGTTCGTCGCCGCCTCGATCGACCGGTGGATCGGCGCCTCCTGGGGTTGAAGCTGTGGCTCGCCTTTTAGTTCCTTCGCCAGTTGAATTGCCCGATCATTCCACGCGCGCAGCGATGCCCCCTGCACGTCGCCGCGCTTGCCCGCTTCGGAATCTTCAACCGCCAGCTCGCCTCGACTCTTGAGATAGCTCAGGTCGTCGCGCAGGCACTGCAGCCGGGCGACGGATCGATCGCGCTTCGGGGATCGCGCGTCCGCAGGCAGCAGCCCAAGGCTGTCCGCCCAGCGGAGGCGCTCGAGGGGCGTTGCCTGGGCATCGGCCTGCGCCATCGAGCCGCTCGTGTCGATGACCAGCCAGAGCGAGCCGGAGGAGTTTCCCACGCGCGTCCAGCGCACCGACAGACCGATCAGCATCACGAACATCAGGACGATGAGCAGCACGCGAATAGTCGTCAGCGCATTGATCACGCGGCGAGAGGCGATCCTCTGTTGCGCGCGATAGAGGTAAACCGTCGCGCCCCCGGCGGCGAGGATGATCATGAAAAGCAGCCACTTGTTGATGGCGTAATTGGCCGCGAAGTGCCATGCGGCGGCGAGCGGCAGGCAATTGTGCAACACGAGCAGCATCATGGGTCAGGTTTGCCAGGAAGCCGCGACGTTTGAAGCCAGCCCGGCGCCGGCGACATCGACGCGCGACTGATGTCGGATCATGCGGTGCGTCATCAGGGTTTCGAGCAGGAGCATGCCCAGAAGAAAGAAGGCGAGGAACTTCCACATTTCAATGCCGGGCGCGGAATTGCCCAGTGCCGTAGCGAGCGAGTCGGCATCCACGCGGCCGGCAAGGTAGCCGCGCTCTTTCAACCAGGTGAGATCGCTGGCTGACAGCACCGTGTTGTCCAGTTCGCGGCGGTCGATGCCGATGCCGTAGAAGACAGGTTGAGGAAGATTCGTCGAGTCAAAACGCATTTGGTACAGGCCCGGTAAAAAGGTTTCGCTGTAGCTGAAGGTGTAACGGCCGCCAGCGAGCAGCGGTTGAATATCTGCCAGTGACTCGTCGGGACGTATGACGCGCGCTGAGGTGATCGGCGTTGATGATGCGCCGCTCCAGGTGATGCGCTGGCCGGCATCGAGCCGGCGGTTCTCGAGTCCCGCGGTCTGGCTGGAAGCGAGGTGGAACAGCGTTTCGTTTACCAGCGGGACGAAGCTGGGCATCGCCGGCCAGTTGTTCCATTGGCGATCGACCGAAGTGCACCAGACGACCACTCGTCCGCCGTTGCGGCCGATCGGGCGCTCGAAGATGAGCGGATCGCCACCGGACGTGGCGAGAAGCACCTTGTCATTCGAATCCATGGGTTTGAGGGACCACCACTGGCGTGTGAGCGACCCGCTCATCACGTTTCGTTCAGAGGCGCTAAGCAGGGCGAGCGTCGGGTGGGCGGGCTCGCGGACTTCGATCGCGGGCGGGGGTGCGGCCGGCGCCTGCGGCGGCTTTACTTGCGCCGTGAAAAACCCAGCCTCCGATACGTCCTGCGCCAGAAACTGCGGCTCGCTGCGCGGCCCGAGGATGAACCAGACGGAGTGCCCGGATCGCGCGTAGTCGGACAGCCTGGCGAGCACGTCGGCGGGTAGCTGGGGAACGTCATTCACGATGACAACGTGATAATCGTCCAGCTTCGCCGCCAGCGCATCGGAGACGCTGAGCGTGGTCGGCTGGACGAGGCTCGCGGCCTCCGCCGCCGGGTCAGGCGCCGGTTGCATCGCGGCATGAAGGAACTGACTGCTCGTGAACCTCCCCGCATTGGTGAGCTCGCCGTCGATGATCAGCACCGACACCCGCTGCCATACGTTTACGGCGGCGGTCGCCGAGTTGTCGGCGGCGAGGGCATCGGTGACGTCCGCCCGCACCCTGACCCAACTCGAGCCCGCTTCTTTGAACGCGTGGTCGAAGCGGATCGTGCGCGACTGGCCGGGCCCGAGGTTGGACATCGGCCGGGTCTCAATGAGCTTGCCGTTGACGGTGAATTCCGCGTTGAAGCCCGGCATCTCTTTGGGTCCGGAGTTTACGATCGTGGCGGTGATTTCGGCGGGATGGTTCTGCCCGATCAGGCCCGGCGCAATCGTGAGATCGCTGACCGAGACATCCGAGGCGATGGACCTCGGCATGACAGGGACGGCGAAGAGGCTCGGACTGTCGAAGCGCTTCGCCTGGTCGCCGAGGGCGCGGCGCCAGGCGGTGTTGTCGTCAATCCGCCAGCCGGAGCGCTGCTCGTCGGAAATGACGATGATGAGCTTTCGAACGTTGCGGCCGCGATCGATGAGCTCGCGCACGGTCTGGACGGCGTCGGGGATCGACGCGTCCGTCAGACCAGGCTTGAGCTGGCGCAGGTCCTGCGTGAGCTTCTGGACATTCTGCTTTCCGGCGACAGGAAGAGCGGTGAAGCGCTGGGGCGCGTGCTCGGCCAGCACGACCGAGAGCGTGTCGTTGGGTTTCAGCAGCGCGGCGATCTTGTCGACCACGGAGAGGCTCTGGGCAAACAGAGTCGAGTCGCCTTCGCGGCGCCCGGTCGAGAGAGAGTGGTCGATGACAATGCCGATGTCGGTAGCGAGGTTGCCGGGCAGGCGGCTTTGCGCGTTGGAGCAGCCGACGGGTCGGGCGAGCAGCAGCGCCAGCACGGCGAGGAGCAGCATGCGGACCGCCATGAGCAGCCAATGGTCGATCTTTCGGCGCCGCTTGAGTTGCAGCGGTGATTCCAGCAGGAACTGCATCGCGCCCCATTGCAGCGGCGTGGTCCGCTGGCGGTGCAGCAGATGGATCAGCACGGGAATACCTGCGGCGAGCAGGCCGGCGAGCAGCGATCCCATCAGCACCGTGAATGGCATGGATGACCTTCAAAACTTTCGGCGCGGCTTAGTTCACTTCCATCCCATGCGGGCCGCCAGGTAGTTGCTGAGCGCCGCATCCACCGGCTCGGCTGTGTTGAGGAGCACATGGTTGATGTTGAGCTTTCCCGCCGTCTCGCGAATCGACCTCAGATGGCTCGCGACGTTCTGGAGGTAGACGCTCCGCATCAAGGCCGGGTCCAGCTTGAGCCGGTCGCCGGCCAGCTCTAGGTTTTCAAAAAGGCTCCAGTTGCGAAAGGGGAAGTTGATCTCGTCGTCGGCCATTACCTGAAGCAGCAGGACCTCATGGCGGCGATGGCGGAGGTGATGCAGGGCGTCGGTGAGGGCGTCGGCCTTGTCGAACAGGTCGCTGATGACGATCACCATGCCGCGGCGCACGGCGCGCTCGGCGACTTCGTGCAGCAGCGGCGCGATGGATGATTCATCCTGCGGTTGCGTGGCGTCCAGCGTCTGCAGGATGCGCATCAGGTGCGACGGGGAGTTCCGGGGTGGAATAAATTCGCGCACTTTGTTGTCGAAGGTGACCAGCCCGGCGGAATCCTGCTGGTGAAGGATGAGGTAGCTCAGGCACGCGGCGACGAACTGGGCGTAGCGAAACTTGCTCAGGTCGTCGTTCTTTCCGCGGTAGGCCATCGAGCCGCTGGCGTCGAGCACGACATGGGCCCGGAGGTTGGTGGAGACCTCGTACTGCTTGATGTAATAGCGATCGGCTTTGGCGAAGACGCGCCAGTCGATTCTCTTCACGTCATCGCCCTGCACGTAAGGGCGGTGCTGGGCGAAGTCGAGCGCGAAGCCGACGTGCGGGGAGCGGTGCATGCCCTGGACGTAGCCGTCCATCAACTGCCGCGCCACCAGCTCCATGCGCCCGATTTTTCGCAGGGCGGCGGGGTGCAGGAGGGAGAGGGGAGTTGTCGCTTGTGATACCATTGAAATTTACGGTGCTTCTGAGCCCGGCCCTGCCGGCTTGTCGTTAAAAGCGCGCCGCCATCAGGCAGCTTCCGATTGGGAACGGGGGATCTCGCGGAGGAGGCGATCGATCACCTTATCGCTGTTGATTCCTGCTGCTTCGGCGCTGAAGGTGGTGAGGATGCGGTGCCGAAGGACAGGGTGGGCGACCTTCAAGATGTCCTCGGTCGTGACGTGGACGCGCCCGTGCAGGATGGCCCGGGCCTTGCCCGCCATGATGAGGTAGATGCTGGCTCGAGGGCCGGCGCCCCACTGCACCATCTCGTTGACGTATTGAGGGACGCCGGGCTCGCCTGGCCTGGTGGCGCGGACGAGGTCGCGGGCGTAGTGATACACGTGCTCGGCGACGGGAACGCGGCGCACGATCTCCTGGAGCGCCAGGATGTTTTCTCCATCGAGCAGCCGCGACAACTGCGGCTTATAGCTGCTGGTCGCCTGCTTCATGATCTGCACTTCATCCTGCGGCGTCGGGTAGCGCACGAGGGTCATGAACATGAAGCGGTCGAGTTGCGCTTCCGGGAGCGGATAAGTCCCTTCCTGCTCGATGGGGTTCTGGGTCGCGAGGACAAAGAAGGGTTCGGGCAAGTCGTAGGTGATCTCCCCGGCCGTGACACGGTGCTCCTGCATTGCCTCGAGCAGGGCTGCCTGGGTCTTGGGGGGCGTGCGGTTGATCTCGTCGGCGAGGATCATATTGGCGAAGAGCGGCCCCTTGACGAACCGGAATGCGCGCTTGCCGGTGGTGTGGTCCTCTTCGAGCACGACGGTGCCAGTGATGTCGGAGGGCATCAGGTCAGGGGTGAACTGCACGCGCTTGAACGACAAATGCAGTACGTCGCTGATGGTCTTGACGAGCAGGGTCTTGGCGAGCCCTGGCACGCCGACCAACAAGACGTGCCCCTGGCAGAACATCGCCGTGAGCACCTGCTCCACGACCTCTTCCTGACCGACGATCACCTTCGCCAGCTCGGCGGTCATGGTGCGATAGGCGTCGGAGAGCGCCTGGACGGCTTGGAGATCGGAACTGGAGCCCGGTGCGGCAGGTGCTTTTTGCAGCGCCATGTGTGTTCCTTCGGTTTGAGAAAGCGCTCGGCCGCGATTGCCGTTGATCCAGCGTCGCGGTACGCGGACCATGTCAACCATAGTACCTGTGCCTCGAAAGCACGTTGAACGAGCGGTTGAATTGGTTGGATCTGATCGGCGTTTACGGGAGACGCGAAAGCCCGGCTATAAGGCCTGTCGAGATCGGCGTCTTGACTTGGTTGACGGCGGCCACTGTGCGTCCTCGAGAGTACAATTGCATTGGTTTGCGGAACGCGTTTTCCATTTTCCTCGTGCTGATCGGATTGATCATCCGATCGCCGGCTTTGCGCGCGGCCGAAGCGCCGCGGCGTTATCGCATACAACAGGTGCTTCAGCTCAGGCTCGAAGACGGGAAGGTTGTGTTGAGGACCGAACTCCCGCAGTCGAACGGGGACATGCCGGAGCTTATCGAGATCGACGGCACTGACGGCACCGCGACGGTGCGGGTCGAGCGCGAGACCAAAGCAGGCTTGGCCGTGCCGACGCGCTACGCGTTGTCGATCAGCAACGCTGAGCGCCCGGGACGCAGCGAGTCGGTCGAGGTGAAGTGGGCGCAGGGCGAGCTGGACGTGATGAAGTCGGTGCAAATCGCAGCGGCTTCGGACCGGGGGGCTTCGGTTCGGCTGACGAGGCTCGTGGTGCCGCCCGCTGCGGCGGGGGCAGCGGCAGAATCGGAGGCGGAGGAGGAGCAGCCGGTCCACCTGACCGTGAACGGGCTCGGGCGGCAGGCGCAGCAGGAAGTGGGCGTGGTGAGCAAGGACCTTCAGACGCTCATGCGCGACCACCCCGCGGAAGCGAATGCGTATCTGCGGCCGGTGCTGCGCGAGCTCGGACAGGAGGCGTTGTTCGCGCCCGACCGGCGGCTCGCATGGCAGGTGTTCGCCGCGCAGTGGCAACCGGAGCAGCGTACGATGCAGGCGGTGCGAAGCCTGGTGTCGAGCCTGGACGATCCCAAGCAAGCGGCGCGCGACAAGGCGACCGAAGCGTTGAAGCGGATGGGCCTGGACGCTGTCGTGGCCCTTGAGCATGTAGACCGGGCCCGGCTTTCGGCGGAGCAGAACCTGCGGATCGACGCCATCCTCTCGGCCTATTCGAAGATGTCCTCCGTTGAGGTGCGGCGGCTGCGCGAGGATCCCGCGTTCCTCCTCGATTGCCTGAACAGCGACGACAAGTCGGTTCGCCGGGCCGCGCTGAGCGAGCTGACGGAGCAGTTCGGAAAGAAGGTGCAGATCGACGTGGACGCGCCAGCGGCGCAGCGGGGCGACGCGGTCGCGGCGCTGCGAAGGCAGCTTCTCTCCACGACGACCAAGCCGGCGCCGTAGCAAGCGACCAATTCCGCCGACTTCATCGGAGATCCGCGCGGGACATTGAGCAGGGGAGGCGCGTCGGCGGGCGATTATTTTTTTCGGGGTTTGCCGACGCGCTGGGCGGTGGCGAACATCAGGTCGACGGTGTCCATATCTTTGGGCTGCACTTTTCCGGCGGGGATGCGGAGGTTCGTGACTTTTTCCAGGTACAGCAGGATGTCGACCAGGGCGAGCGAGTCAATCATTCCGGATGAGACCAGCGGCGTGCTGTTCTCCAGGGTGACGCCCGGCCGGCGGATGATCTGCTTGAGGATGTACTCGCGGATTTGTGCAGCCTGTGCTTCTTCCTGCTCGGTCATGAGGATTCCTGTGAGCTGACGGCCATGGGGGCGGGCAGGCGATCGTCAGGTTGACTTGCTCCCCGCATCGCCGGCGGGGTCGGGGGCAAGCTCCGGGTGCTCGGCCATCAGTTTGTCGCGCGTGGTGGATCGCGCGGGTTTGCCGGCGGTGCTCTTCACGATCCAGCGCGGCGGCTTGAGGTAGACCGCGCGGGCGGCAACGCCCAGCTCGGCGACGATCGCATTGCGCACGGCGCGCTCGATGTTCAGACTGTCGGCGAGCTGCTCTTCCTTGTCCACCTCGGCGACGACGACGATGTCCTCCGTCCCAAGATCGGGATTGTAGACGCCCATGGCCACGGCGCGGCCGTCGTGGATCGATGGGTGAGCGCAGACGATCTCCTCAACGTCCTGCGGATAGATGTTCTTGCCCGCCACGATGATCAGGTCCTTCTTTCGACCGATCACATAGAGCTCGCCTTCGAGCTGGAAGCCGAGGTCGCCCGTCTTGTACCAGCCGTTGAGGAGCACCTTCTCGGTGAGGTCGGGGCGGTTGTAGTAGCCGTCGAACAGCGAGTCGCTGCGGATGTAGATCTCACCGATGTGGCCGTCGGCGAGGTCGTGGCCTGCTTCGGCGACGACACGAACTTCGTTGCCGGGCAGACAGCGCCCGGACGAGACGAAGCTGAAGCCGTTGGCGCCGGGATCTATCAGCGGAGCGGCGACATGCTCCTGCCGCAGCCGGTCGGGATCGACGGTGACGCGCTGGGGGCTTGTCTTGCCGTCGACGATGGATTGGGTGATGGCGAAGACGTTTTCGGCCATGCCGTATGAGCTCTGCAGCACGTGAGCCCCGACGCCATTGACCGGGTAGGCGGCGAGGAACTCGTCCATGCTCTGGGCGCGAACGGGCTCGGAACAGTTGACGATGGCCCGCAGCGACGAAAGCTCAAACTCAGGCCTGTCGTCCTCATGAACGCGGCGGGCGAGAAACTGCAGGGTGAAGTTGGGCACCCACGCGAGCGTGCATTGGTGATCGGAGATGAGCTGAAGCATGGTGCCGGGTTGAATGACCCAGTCCGTCGGCGACTGCATCACCACCGGCAGGTGGTAAGCGAGGGGGAGCATGAAGCAGGCGATGAGCCCCATATCATGATAGAGGGGCAGCCAGCTGTAGACGCGATCGCTTTGAGTGACGTGCAGTGCGCCGGTCAGGTGATGCAATTGGGTGAGAACTGCGCTGTGCGAGAGGGCCACGCCTTTTTGCAGGCCGGTTGTGCCAGCCGAGTGCTGGATGAAGGCGAGCGCGTGGGGGTCGCAGGGGACTGGAGGGAGGCCCGAAGTGGCGCCGGCACCGGCGCTGTCGACGCTTCGGACCAATTGGCTGCCCTCGCCGACTTTTACATGGCTCAGAACGTCTTCGGGAAATGCGCTGTCGAGAACGATGAGTTTGGCTTTCAGGTTCGCGGAGACGCCGGCGAGTCCAAAGCGATACTTGGCGGGGTCCACCTTGAAGTTCGGGTAGGCGAGGATTGCGGGGACCGCCCCGAGCATCATCGCCCCGACGAAGGCCGCCATCTGCACGATGCCCTGCGGCATGATGATGATGACAGTGTCGCGGGCGCGCAGACCTTTGGATGCGAAAAGCTGCGCCTGGGTCTGGGCGAGCTTCGTGAATTCTCCAAAGGTGACAGTGCTGAGCTGGTCCTCCCCGGCCCACATGGTGACGAACGGTCGCTCGGGAGGCGCGGCGGCGAGGGCCTGCAGAAGGGTCTGGAAGCGCGGGCCGTCCGTCGGTTTAGAACTGGAAATAGACAAAGACCGTCTCCTGTTTGCTCCAGACGATAATCAGGAGGACCGTCGCGGCGTAGTACGCGGGCGACATGAGCCAGAGCAACCGCCTCATGCCCGGCGCGTCCGCTCGTTCGATGAGAACCCGGATGCCACTGAAGACAAAATAGCCGAGGAGGACCCCGGCAGTCATGAGATAAAAGTTTGGCCGGAGCACATGGGTCCGGAAGTGGGTGAGATCAAAGGCGCTGGCGAACATGGTTATCGCCTGATGGGCGCTGTGCGAGCGGAAGAAGACCCAGCCGAGGCAGATCAGGGCAAAGGTGAACGCCCAGGTGATGAAGCGCTCGAGCGAGTGGGGATTGTTGGACCGCTCGGGGTTCATCCGGCGGCGGGTCTGCTGGATGAGGCGGTGGCCAACCAGAAGGACGCCATGATACGCGCCCCAGAGAACGAAAGGCCAGGTGGCGCCATGCCAGAAGCCGAAGAGGGTCATGGAGAGCAGCAGGGCGGCGTTGCGCCACCACATGGGTCGAAACAGGGTTGCGAGCGGGAGGAAGAGGTAGTCGCGGATCCAGAACGAGAGCGACATGTGCCATCGCGTCCAGAACTGTGAGACGGTGAGTGAGAAGTAGGGCCGATCAAAGTTCTCGAGCAGCTCGATACCGAAGAGTCGCGCGCTGCCGATGACGATGTGCGAGTAGCCGGCGAAGTCGAAGTAAAGCTGCATCCCGTAGCCGACGGCAAGCATCCACACGTCGAGCGGGCCCCATGCGTCGTAGAGGTCGAAGCCGGAGCGTACCCCTTCGCCGGGCATAATGCCCTGGTCGAGCACGCCGGCCATGACAATCTTCATGAACAGTCCGATGGTGATGCGCCACGTTCCTCTGGAGACATCGTCCCAGGTGGGACCCGGGGCCTGGCGGAACTGCGGGAGCATCTCCGGCAGGCGGCACACGGGGCCGGAGAGAACCGTCGGCCAGAACGACATGTAGAGCGCGAATTCGATCGGCGTGGGATCGAGTTCTTCTTCGCGGTAAAGATCGAAGAGGTAGCTGAGCGCCTGGAAGGTCCAGAAGGAGACGCCGATGGGACGAATGAACCAGCGGGCACTGTAAGGGGGCCACGCGAGGGCGCCATGCCCAGCCTCCGGAAGATACTTGAACAGCGCGAGGATCAGCACGTTGAGTGCGATGCCAATCCACAGCAGGCCAATCGTGGGACTCTTGCGCAGCAGCCGGCCCATGAGGTAATTCACGACGGTGCTGGCGATGAGGACGGCGAGGAAGTCGAGCCCGTGCGTGGCGTAGAAGACGTAGCTGGCCGCGAGTAAGACGCACTGGCGGACGATCGCCGAGCGCATCGGCATGATCAGCAGCCAGAGCCCGGCCAGGCACAGGAGGTAGCTGACGGAGTAGACAGTCATTGCCGGGCGGCCTTGATCTCTCTGGCCCAGTTTTGCAGCTGCGGCCCGACGTCAACCATCAAGCGATCGGCGAGCAGCTTGTGCGCGGCGCCGGTGAAGTGGGCGAAGTCGCGCTGGCCCTGGGTGCCGGCGGCGTCGTCGGGATAGTTGGTCCATAGCTGCTCGGGGACGAGGTCGGTGTAGTCGAGGCAGAGAGCGCCGCACCGGGCGGCAAGGCTGGGCATGTCTTTGCGGAATCGCTCCACATCCTGCGGAAGATTTGGATTGGGCTTCACCGGACGGATCGGCGCGAGATAGAGCACGACGTGGATGTTCTTGGATCGCGCGTAGCGCAGGGTCATTTCCAGGAGCTCGAGACTTGCCTGGTAGGGCTGCTGCGGAACCGGGCGGGCGGTTGCGGTGGTGATGCGCAGCGCCCTGTTGCGCAGGTCGTAGTACCAGAATGAGATTTGCGCCTGCATCTTGGCGCGCTCGGCGAAGAGCGGCAGGCGACGATCGAGGGCCGCGTTCACGCGGTCGTCGAAGCGCGCCGCGAGCGGCACGTGCATTTGGTTCACCGAGGTTCCGGCCGCAGGCTGCGCGGACTTCAGCGCCTGCGCCGCTTCCGGCAGGTCGGGGTTAGCCTTGACGAGCGCGTCGATGCTCGGCCAAAGGGGTGTTGCTCCGTTCATTAATTCATCGCGCACGGAAATGCCGCGGAACTCCTCGAGCACGCAGCCGGAGAGCAGGACATCGACCTGCCGCGGCTGATGCTCGGCGGCGCCGATCAGCTCGATCACCAACTCGGTTTCCGTCAAGTTTGGAAGCGCACAGAGGCGAACGTCATACAGTGGAGACGCATCGGGAGATTTCCGGGCGAGCAGGATTTCCAGCCACTGCGGCGTGATCATGTCGCCGTCCTTGTGGTCCATGATCGCGAGTGCCTGGGAATTGCCGGTGAACATCAGTTGCGGGCGAACGCCGTCGGTGATGCGGTTCTGCGTGACGGCCTGCTCGGCCATTTTCGCTTCGGCGAGGGTGATGCCGGCGGTGGAAGCGTCGCGCTGCGCATCGCCCCCCTGGGTGAACCGGAGGCGCTCGTTCTGCGCGGCGGTAAGTGCGTTAAATCGGTAGCGGGTAGCCCAGAGATTGCCGACTACGAGGACGAGGATGAGCGTGGCGAAGGGGGGGTAGAGCCGGGCCAGGCGGGAGCGGGCCGGCGCGATGGGATCCGTGGTAGTCATCCGGCGCTCGAACTTTCCGCGGCGCGACGCGTTTCACGCGAGAGCGCAGAATATAGGGCGCGCGCGAGGTGAGTCAAGAATCGCACAGTCGGCTTGGGGGCCTAAATATGAGGCGCCGTTTGAGCGGACGATCGGCCGAGCTTCAGCGTGCGCAGCACGTACCAGGGCATCCACAGGAGTCCACGAACTACCGCGGCGGCAACGGTTCCGAGGACGATTCCGGTCAGGCCCCAACGAAGATAGCGGACGAAGCAGTAACTCAGGATTACGTTCAGTATGCCGGTGAGTAGAACGGAGAGTGTGAACGCCTTCACCTTCCCCATTGCCAGCAGGATGGAACGGCCGACGGCGGTGCTCCCGCCGATGACGGTGTGCAGCAGGACCAGGGGAAGAATGGCGCGGGTTTCGGGAAGGCTGCTGCCAAGCCAGAGCCGGAACAGCACGGGCGAGGCCAACCAGATCAGGATCGAGCCGATGCTCAGCAGCGCGACGCTCGCCAGGGTGCCGCGCAGATAGTAGCGGCGCACGACATCGGCTTGTCCTTCCGCGTGCGCGAGGGCGCTGCGCGGCAGCAGGACCGCGGCGAGAGCGCCGACGAGGAGCAGGAGGCCGCTGTCGATCTGCACGGCCGGCGCGTAGCTCGCCACGGTCTCGGGCCCGATCAGACGGTTGATCAGGATGTAGTCGGTCGGCGCGAAGAGGAAGTCGGCGAGCTGCGCGATGGCGACCAACGAGCCGTACTTCAGAAGTTGGCCCACTACCGGAAGATGGACGAGTAGCCAGAAGCGAAGCGGGAGGCGGGCATGCCGGTCGACGAGAATGAATCGCATGAAGAAGAGAAACAGGCCTGAACCGAGATGAGCGATGCAGACGCGGCGCAGCGGATCGTTCGATTGCATGCAGGCGGCCAGCACGACCCAGAGGGCTTCGGCTGAGGCGAGCAGCAGATTGTCCAGCGCGATCTTCCCCTCGGTCTGCAGCACGGCGCCGGGCGCGTCGCTCAGCAAACGGAGGAGCGTTCCCGCGCCGAGCAGTCCGGCGAGAGTGACGGCCTGATTCTGAAACGGCGGAGGGATGACATGCCATCGATAGAAGTTTGCGAGATAGATCCAGAGGACAAAGGAACCGATCGTGCCGACGATGGCGGCTACGGCAAGACCGTTGGCGAAGAGTGTTCGCAAGGGATCATTCGCTGCGGCGCGCGAGCCGCCAAGGCCGGTGGAAGCGAGGGTTATGGACTCGATTGTTCCGAGCGGCAGGGTCGTGAGCGGAGAAGGCGGTGTCCGCGCAGCGGCCAGAGCGTGGATCAGCGCGGGACCGAGTCCAAGCGTGGTGTAATTGAGGATTCCGATGGTGGCGCGAAGCAGCGCGAGCAATGCGAAGGCGGGGACACTGGCGCGGTAGACGAGCGCCGAGATGATCAGCCAGCTCCCGACGCGTGCGGCGGACGCGACGTACGCGCTGGTGATGTCGCGCCGGATCGATCCATCTTGGCCGATGCGCATGCGGCGGTTAGTGCTGCGTTGCGGGAATGGAACCCGTCGGCTGCGTTGAAGTTGAAGCTTCGGGGCGGTTATGCTCGCGGATGAAGAGAATGACGCCGATGACGAGCAACGCGATCCCGATCCACTGCCATAGGCTCAGCTTCATTGCTCCTCCCGGAGTAGATCGAACGATCGCGGCCCCCGCGCAACGACAGGCTTCAAGCCGCCGCGGCGAATGGGACAGCCGCGCGCAATTGTACTGGTTCGTCCTGATAGTTTCGCTGCAGTGCGCGGCGAATGGTCTGCGCGCACACGATTGACAGCGCGATGACGCCGAAGTTCACCTGGGTCTGTCCTGTCAGGCCGGGATTCAGGAAGAGCCAGAGATACAGAACCAGCCACGAACGGGCGATCCATCGATCGGAGACGCGCCCTGCGCCGCTGCATTCATGCAGCCACCCGCGCACGAAGAGGACCAGCGGTACCGCGAGCAGCAACAGGTCGTAATCGACGTAATAGGGCATGAGCAGCGGCATCGTCGTGATGGTGGCGGCGATGAGGCGATCGCGCGATGGTCCAGCCGAGCGCGCTGGCGACGCCGATGCGCGGGCCCGCCAGACGAGAACCAGCAGCGGTAGGGCAAATCCGGCCACGCACAGTGCCGTCAGAGCGCCGGCGGTGAATGAATCGAACGCGATGCGGCCTTGCAGGGCATAGTGCCAGAAGGCGTTGAACGTTACGTGCCGATTCCAGACGAAGCGGCCGCTCTCGCGAAGGTGCTGCAACGTCGGGCCGGTCGAGCGAAGGTAGTGATCAAGCGCACCGGGCGCCGCAAGGAGCGTGACCAGAAGCAACAGCAGGCCGGTGATCCCGACGCCGATCAGAGCGCGGCGGCCCAGGTTGACGATCAGCACAACTGAGACCAATGCACCCAGCTGCGGCTTATAAAAGAGCAGGCCGGCCACCAGTCCGGAGGCGAGCGCGTGCCCGCTGCGCCACAGTGTCACGACCAGTGTGAGCAGCAGAAGCGACAGCGCGGAGTTTTGCCCGCTGCAGAGCGTTTGAAAGGCGGGCATGGAGAGAAGCAGCAGGACCGGCACAAGCCCGGCCGTGCGCCACTCGAGCATTCCACGTGATGCTTGTTCTTCCGGTAGAAGCATCCGTGCCAGAAGCAAGGCGGAGACGATGATGGCGAGCATGCCGAAGCAGAGCCAGACGGCCCAGGCAACTGCGTAGCTGCATGAGGAGAGGCCGGTCCATGCCAGCGCATAGAAGGGCGGATTGAGCCAGGCGCCCCAGCGGTCGTCGTCTTCCACCCCCGCCGAGTGCGCAACCTGTTGCTGGACGGCGCCGAATTGATCGAAGCGATACAGGAGCTCGAAATTGCCTTGTCGCGCGACCGTGCCGGCGCAGTAGGAGACGAGGAAGTCGCGGCCGAGGTACTGCCATGGCTTGCGATGGTCGCTCGATCCCACGCTGCCGGCGATAGAGAGTGTCGCGAGGAAGAGCGCCAAGCCGCCCGCGCCGAGCCAGAGGCGCTTCCGCCAAGGTTGCCTGGGGATTCCCGCGTTGATGGGTGGCGAAGCAGGTTCGATACAAGGTTATCGGCCGCGCCTGTCTTAGGCCGCCAGCCGAACTAAAGGCGAGCTTATTTCGCTCTGAGCCGCGGTAGCAGCGGCTTGGAAGCAGCGGGCGATCGCGAGCGTGGCCGTCGCGGCCAGAAGAGCGACAGTCCCGTTGAAGTGGGTCAGGTCGGCCACATCTGGATTGACCATCAGCCAGAGGAACAGAGCGATCCATGCAGCAGTCAGGAGGCGGTCGGCGCCGGTGAAAGATCCGCTGTTGCGCCTCACGGCCAGGTCGGAAGCGAAGAGCACCGCGGGGACGGCGAGCAGCAGCAGGTCGTAGTCGAAATAGAAGGGCATGAGCAACGGCATGGCGATGATGGTTGCAGAGATGAGACGATCGCGGCCCAATGCGGATCCTATTCGCCGGAGCCGCAGCGCACCTGCCAACAATGCCGAGCCGAGGGTGACGGAGCAAAGAAGCGTCAGGGCGCGCACCATTGTGGTCGCCTCGCCGGGCGTGTGTCCCTGAAGCATCAGCCGCCAGAACGCTTTGAAGGTGACGTGCCGCTCCCACGCGTAGGGATTGTCCACCTGCATGAAGCGAATATTGATCGGAAGGTTGTGCAGATAGTTCGTCAGCGCGCCGGGCATGCTGATGGACGTTATTGCAAGAAGCAGCGCGGCGGTGAGCGCGATTCCGGCGGCGGCGGGGATGCCGAGGTCGAGAATGAGAATCAGCGCGAGTACGGCGACGAGCTGTGGTTTGTAGAGAAGCAAGCCGGCAACGAGCCCCGCGGCAAACCCGCGTCGGCTTCGCCACACGGCGACAATGAGCGCCAGGAGCAGCAGCGAGGTGAACGTGTTCTGGCTATGGGTAAAAGTGGTCAGAAACGGCGCGGAGATCAGGACAAGGACTGGCACGAGTGCCCAGCTACGCCAGTCTGCTGCGTTAAGCATGCGGCACAGGACTGCCAATGCCACGACGAGTGCGATCAGGCCAACGGCGAGCCACGTGGCCAGGGCGGCGCTGAAGCTCAGAGCGGAGAGTGGCGCGAATACCCAGGCATAGAACGGCGGGTTCCAGAAGGGCCCGAAGCCATCGCCAAGATGGAGGCCGATGCGCAGATCGAGCGTGTGTTGAAAGCTTCGGATTGCGTCCAAATCGTAAAGGGCGTGCGAACGCCCTTCGCGCGCGAAAGCGCCGCCGGTGTAGAAGGCGAGGAAGTCGTGGCCGAGCGAGCGGCCGGTGAAGGCCTGTGTGGGCCGGACGAAACAGTTGGCGATGGTAATGGTCGCGGCAAAGAGCGTAACACCGGCGGCGAAGAGCCAGAGGCGCTTCCGCGGGGCCGCCGCTCTTAAAGCTTTGAAGAGCTGGATACGCAACAAACAGATTATCGGCTGATCGGGATGGATCTGTTCGGCTTCGGCAAATCTCCCCGCTGAGACGAGGCTTTCTCAAGTGTTGAAAGCTGTGACGGCACGATTCGCTACGATGGGGGGAGTCTATGGGCGAGTCTTACGAGGCGATCGTGATCGGCAGCGGTCCGAACGGGCTTGCGGCGGCAATTGAGCTGGCGCGGAACGGGCGGTCGGTGCTGGTGGTTGAGGGGGCAGCGACCATCGGTGGATCGTGCCGATCGGCGGATCTTACGCTGCCGGGGTTCGTTCATGACGTCTGCTCGACGGTGCAGGCGTTGGCATTGACATCGCCATTTTTTCGCGAGTTGCCGCTGGATGAGCACGGGCTGGAACTGGTCCACCCGCCCGCGCCGTTTGCGCATCCATTTGATGACGGATCCGCGGCGGTGGCGGAGCGCTCGCTGGAGGCGACGGCGGAGACGCTGGGAGAGGACGGAGCGGCGTGGAAAGAACTAATGGCCCCCTTCCTGGATTCATGGCGCGAGCTGGCGCCGATGCTGCTCGGGCCGCCGCGAATGCCGCGTCATCCGCTGCTTCTTTCGCGATTCGGTTTGAAGGCAATCCGCTCGGCCCGGAAGCTGGTTGAATCGGCCTTCGCCCGGGAGAGGGCGCGTGGGCTCTTCGGCGGGGCGGCGGCCCATGCCATCCTGCCATTGGAGTGGCGCGGGACGGCGGCGTTTGGACTGATCCTCAGCCTCAGCGCGCACGCGGACGGGTGGCCCGTGGCGCGCGGAGGTTCGCAAAAGCTTTCGGATGCCCTGGCGTCGTACCTGCGGTCGCTCGGCGGGCGTATCCGGACCGGGGCGACGATCGAATCATTGGATGAATTGCCGCCGTCGCAAGCGGTGCTCTGTGACATGACGCCGCGACAGTTACTGAAGCTGGCGGGAGACCGCTTGCCGGAAGGCTACCGGCGGCGCCTCGAGCGGTTTCGCGTTGGGCCGGGCGCATTCAAGATGGATTGGGCGCTGGCGGGTGCGATTCCATGGAAGGCGGAAGGATGCCGGCGCGCGGGAACCGTCCACCTCGCGGGGACCTTTGAGGAGTTGGCGGCGGGTGAGCGTGCGGTTTGGCAAGGGGAGCATCCGCAACGTCCTTTCGTGCTGGTGGTTCAGCCGAGCCTTTTCGATCCGACCCGCGCGCCGCCGGGTAAGCATACCGCGTGGGCATATTGCCACGTTCCGCATGGCTCGGACGTGGATATGGCAGAGCGTATCGAGAGCCAGATCGAGCGGTTCGCGCCGGGGTTTCGGGAGCTGGTGGTAGCGCGCAGCGTCATGAAACCCAGCGATCTGCAGCGGCACAATCCCAATCTCATCGGCGGGGACATCACCGGCGGCGCTCAGATGTTGTCGCAGCTGATCGCGCGACCGATCTTCAGCACGAACCCGTATGCGACGCCGGTGAAGGGCCTGTACCTCTGCTCCGCCTCGACACCGCCCGGCGGCGGCGTGCATGGGATGTGCGGATACTACGCGGCGCGGGCAGCGATTGGCGCGGTGCTATAAGCAACCTGTGGGCGATGCAGATGCAACGAAGATTGGGCGCGTTCAGATTCGTGGGCGGGCGGTAGAATGCGCGGCTGGTGCGGACCAGCGCGGGGGCGATTCTGCGCTGCGAGGTAGGGTGAAGGTTTAACACAAAGAGGTCAGCTGATGCCGGATCCGACGGTGCCGCCGTTCCCAGGGAACATCGCCTTCAATGCGCAGCATTCACCGATGGGCGCGTTCTTCAGTTTTACCTGCGGGCATTTCGGAACGCCGGGAGGACTGGGTTCGCAGATTGGCCGGCCGGCGAATCAGGACCTGTATATCGGCGTGAAGGAGGGCGACCGCAAAAGCGGCGCGCCGCTCAAATGCCTGCCGTTTTATGAGAATCCGATCTATGAC
Organism: Tepidisphaerales bacterium; assembly: GCA_038204465.1. Taxonomy (GTDB): domain Bacteria; phylum Planctomycetota; class Phycisphaerae; order Tepidisphaerales; family Tepidisphaeraceae; genus JBBRCX01. The sequence continues at coordinate 21,161 of JBBRCX010000041.1, forward strand.
ACGGCGCCGCCGAAGACGAAGCAGGCGGGGAGAGGTTTCGTCAGCGGGGGAAGCGCGGCGCCCACCCAAGAGGGCGCGCTGCTCGCTTACCGCGCGGACCAGCTCGAGCGCCATTACGGCTGGGCGACGGACCGGTGGGTAACGCCGGACTTTGAGTTCGCGATCTATACGCCATTCGGATCGATCGTGGACCCGGAGCAGTACCACCCGTCGATGTCGCGAGTCTGCCTGCTGCCGGCGGTGCTGGCGTCCCTGACCATCGACAACACGGGGGGCTCGTCGACCAAGACCGGCGTCTTTGCGATCAACTTCAACGAGCCGGGAGCCCGCTTGCTGCCGGAGCAGCACGGATGGCGGGGGAAGAAGCGGGTGGGGTTTGCGCTGCGGCGTCACCTGGGCGTGCAGGGGATGCTGGAGTCGGAGCGGCCGGGCGAAGAGCAGCCGCAGGTGTTTGCGATCATGCGCAACACACCGCAGGAGGCGCTGCGTGACGTGAACCCGGCGCACGGGCTGGGGCAGTGTCCGGGAATCGCCTTCGAAGTGGCCGCAGGCAAGCGGCAGACGCTGATCGTTTCGATCGGCGTCTATCACGACGGCATCGTGACGACGGGGCTGGAGGGGCGATACCTCTACGCGCGTTATTTCTCCGATCTGAATGACGTGCTCGACGCGGCTCTGCGCGGGTGGGACGCGTTTCACAACGGTTCGATCGACCTGGACAACGAACTTCTCAACAGCGGGCTTTCCGCGGACCAGCAGTTTTTGATCGCGCACGCGACGCGCTCTTATTATGGAAGCACGCAATTGCTGGAGGTTGCGGGCCAGCCATTCTGGGTGGTGAACGAGGGCGAGTATTGCATGATGAACACGCTCGACCTGAGCGTGGATCAGTGCTTCTGGGAATTGAAGCACAACCCATGGGTGGTGCGGAACCTTCTGGACAACTACCTCCGCTACTACAGCTATTACGACCAGGTGAAGCGGCCGGGGCAGGGGGCGAAGAAGAAAGGTTTCTCGATGCCCGGCTCTCCCGCGCCGTCGAGCGATTTCGAGCTCATGCCGGGCGGGATTTCGTTCTGCCACGACATGGGAGCGCACAACAACTTCGCGCCGACAGGCCACAGCAGCTATGAGCTGCCGCATCACAAGGGGTGGTTCAGCTACATGACGCAGGAACAGTTGTGCAACTGGATCCTGCTGGCGGCGAGCTACGTCGCGAAGAGCAATGACCAACAATGGGCGCGGCGCAATGAATTCATCTTTCAAGCCTGCCTCACCAGTATGGTGCGCCGGTCAGGATCGAGCGCTGACAACAGTAGTGGCGCGATGAAATTCGATTCCTCGCGTTGCCAATCGGGGGAGGAGATCACGACCTACGATTCGCTCGACGCCTCGCTCGGGCCGGCCAGGGGCAACCTCTATCTCGCGGTGAAGTGCTGGGCGGCATATCTCGGGCTCGCGATGCTCTTCGATGTCCTCGGGCCCGCCGAGGCGGGCGGGGTCGCAGAATCCGCACGGAAGGCGGCGAACAACATCGCGGCATGCATTGCCGGGAAGGTGGGTGAACAGGGATTCATTCCCGCCACCTTGATCGGCGAAGCGGGGGCGGCGCGGCGCATTCTTCCGGCGATCGAGGCGCTGGCGTATCCGATGTATTGGCGAAACGTGCGGCAGAACGAGCGATCGCCGCTGGAGGACACGCCGTCGTTGCAACTCCTGGCGGCATTGAAGCGGCACACCCAGACGTTGCTCGCGGATGCGGAGTCGCGCAATCGTTTTTCGGACGGTGGGCTCAAACTCTCATCTACCTCGGACAACTCGTGGGTGAGCAAGATCGCGCTCTTCCAGCACGTGGCGCGCGGGTTGTTCAACATGCAGGAGGACGCGAGGATCGGGGATGTTTTCCGGCAGGCGGACGCGGCGCACGTGAAATGGCAGACCCAGGGCGAGTCGGCCTACTGGGCGATGAGCGACCAGATGGTCAACGGCGTCGCGAAAGAGAGCAAGTATTACCCGCGGGCGATTACCACCGCGCTCTGGATGAAGTAAGCCAGCGTTTGATTCAAAGAATGTCAACGCTTGACGGCGGCGAGAGGGGGCTTGACGATGCGCGCCAATGAGTGCAGCCGCCGGAAGCGTTCAGGCCGGGCAAAAAACTGCGGTCGCGGCGCCTTCCCGGTGGCGGCGATGGTCCGGCGAACAAGTCGGGCTGCTGCTGCTATCGATCCTCTTTCTGAGCCTCTCATTCGCACCCGTCAGTCAGTTTTATCTCGCGTGGGTGGGGATCGTGCCGTGGCTCATCATGCTGAGCCGTTGCGGATCGTGCCGCAGCGCGTTTCTGTGGAGTTGGCTCGGCGGCGTGGCGTTCTTCATTGTCAACATGTGGTGGCTCGCGTACGTCACCGGCCCCGGCATGCTGGCGCTGATGCTGCTGCTCGGGCTGTACTGGGCGCTAGCCGGCTGGATGATCTATGGCGCCGGATTGGTGCGGCATGTCCAGGCTGCCGTTTCTCCATCCATTTTCGATCCTCCCTCATCGATCCTCTGCGTGCTTCTGATTCCAACGATCTGGGTCTGCTTCGAATGGCTGCGGGCGAATTATCCATTCAACGGATTACCCTGGCTGTTCCTCGGGCACGCGCAGACACCGATCCTGGCGGCGTGCCAGCTTGCGGATCTGACCGGCGTTTACGGGGTGTCGTTCTGGGTCGCGATGCTGAATGCCTGTGTCGCGCTGTACTTCATTCGCGGGGGGCAATTCAAAGCAATCCTGCGACCGGCGCTGCTCGTCGCCTGCGTGAGCATGCTTGTGCTGGGGTATGGCGTCTGGCGGATCAGGGAGACGAAGGCGACGGCGGGGCCGAGAGTTCTGGTCGTTCAGCCGAACTACCCGCAGAGCAACACCGGGGCGAAGGGGGCATCGGAGAAGGAGATCCTCGCCTTTCACCTCCGCGCCACCGAAGTCGCGCTTGCGAATTCGTCCGACGTGGACCTTGTGGTCTGGTCTGAGACGATGATGCCGCCGCTGAATCCCTCCGCCCGCTCCTTCGCTGAAGGGAGCGCGGCCGGCGAGTTATGGCGACGGGCGAATCAGTCGCTGGAGGAACTTGCCCGACGCTACCGGACAAACGTTCTGGTGGGGGGGATCTTCTACGATCGATGGTCGGTGCGCGGAGATGAGGTCATCCCGATGGACCGGCGCAACGCGGCATACTTCTACAATCCCGGCCAATCAAAGCTGCGCTACGACAAGGTGCACCTGGTGCCGATGGGGGAGTACATGCCGTTCAAGAGCGGCTTCCCATGGCTCTACCGGTTTCTGCTCTCTTTCAGCCCGTACACCGAGGAGTACACGCTGACAGCAGGAGCGAGCGATGCACTGACGGTTTTCGAACTGCCGAACAATCAAGGGGATGGGAAGCGCTGGCGGTTCGTCACGCCGATCTGTTACGAAGACATTGACCCGGCGCTGGTGGCGCGGATGTTCCTCGGCAATGGAGGATCGGTCGATCGGGCGAAGAGCGCGCGGGAGCCTGCGAAGCGCGCCGATTTCATCGTAAACATCACCAACGACGGTTGGTTTCGCGCCAACGAGATGGCGGCGCACCTGCAAGCGGCGATATTCCGCGGCATTGAGAATCGCGCGCCTACGGCGCGCAGCGTGAATACGGGGATCAGCGGCTTTATTGATTCCGTTGGCCGGACGCACGATCTGATCCCCGCCGGCCGCGAAGGAATGAGCGTGGGGACGCTGCGGCTGGATGCGCGCAGTACGGTGTATACGCGCATCGGAGACGCGTTCGCGATAATGTGTTCCGCCATGACGGGCGCGCTTGCCATCTTTGGCGCGGCGCGGTGGTGGTGGGCGCGGCGCAAGGAGCGGAGCGTGCGGCACACCGACTAAACGACGAGGAGATTCATGCGCTGGCAATGCATCGTGTTGACGTCGCTCATGCTTGCGTCCGCGGCGGGTTGTGGCGGGGGCGCCGCACAGGGCGGGAGGGGCTTCGCTCCGCCGCCACCGAAACATCCGCCGGACTATCCGAAGGCGCGTAACGAGGCGCTGGATAAGTCGCTGACAGCCAGGGCTGAGCAGGTGCTGGTCGAGGCCCTGGGCTCAACCGAGCCAATCCAGCGGGCGCATGCCATCGAAGGATTCCGCCTAAGCGAGAATCGCTCGCACGCGGCCGAGCTGATTCGAATGCTTGGCGACCCCGCGCCGATCGTGCGATTCGCCGCCGCGCTCGCGGCGGGCGAGATGAAGCTCGAGGAGGCCCGCGCCCCGCTCAAGCGGATGCTTCAGGACGCGGATCGGAGCGTGCAGGTTGCGGCGCGGTTCGCGCAGCATCGGCTGGGCGATTTCTCACACAGCCATGATCTCGAGGCTTATGCACAAGACGATGATCCGGTTGAAGGCCCCCGGGTGCGCGGGAATACCGCGCTGGTGCTGGGACTTTTGGGGGAACCAAGTGCGCTGAAGATATTGAAGAAGCTGCGGCGTGACCCGGCGCCGACGGTGCGGCAGCAGGCATCGGAGGCGGGGTGGCGGCTGGGAGACCGGGAAGCCAGGAACGAGGTGATCGCGCTGATCAGCAGCCGGTATGTCGACGACGAGATGCTGGGGCTCCTGGCGGTGGCTGCGCCGCGCAACCGCGAGGTCCTCGGGCACGTGCAGGCGGCGATGACGACGGACTATCCTGAGGTGAACCTGGTTGCCGCCCGCGCCGCGGGGATGCTATACAGCGACTGGGGCTATGGGATCGCGACCCAAGGGGCGAAGAGCGACAATCCGACCCAGCGATACCTGGCCGCATTGGCGTTCGGCGCGATTGGAAGAAGTGACTCGCAGGGCATGCTCGCGAAACTTGTGGGCGACACGGAACCCGAGGTGCGGGTCGCGGCCGCGACGGCGATCCTGCAGTTGAACAGCCCGCGTCCATGGGCGGCGCAGCCAGGGTAGTCGAGGCTGATGAATCGCCGCAATGATTCGAAGGTTAGCGTTATCGCGCGAGTCACTCGGCGCGGAAACTGATCCATCCCCAGCACGCTTCCAAAACCTGAATTCCCAGTGAAAGGGTTGACTCCATGAAGAAAGACTGTATAATGAATCATGCCTCGGCGCCAACGGCTGGGGCCGTATCGGAACGTTCTTTGACAAATGAATCGGTGAAACTGTCGGGTCCGCGCCGAATCGGCATTCTCGGCTGGGGCCGTTCGGGTCGACATTGAGGTCGGTGGCGCGCGGTTGAGGTCTTCCTGGTCCACGATAACCCCACATAACCCCACCAAAGCCCTGCATCGGATTGCCAAAGCCCGCGAACGACCCGCAAGGTCGCCTGGGCCGGCGGCGAAGAGCTTGACCCTCACGCGGCGCGAGCTCGGGATCGACTCGATCCGACTGCCGATCATTGGCGCGGATTCGTCGCTGAGTTTGAGGAAACCGGAGATGAGTCAGCCGCGGAAACTTGACCCGACTGCGCACCAGAAGTAGGATATTTTGTGCGATTGCCCTGAGACGGATCCGGGTTTGCCCCCGCCGCCTGCAAGCCCGCCGAGGCGCCGGTTTTTGAAGCTTGAAACCTTCAGATCCTCCGGCACTCGGGTGGACGGCCCGGCTCGAGCGGGGTTGCCGCCGAGGCAATCGCGACGGACTTGAAGTCCGAGGATCCTTCGAAGATTGACACCGCTGCCGGACTGCTCAGTCCAAGGAGCGCTCTTGAGCTTCCTCACCAAGCTGTTCATCGTGCTGCACGTGGTCGTGTCGATGCTGCTCACGGCCGGGCTGATCGTGTTCGTGGAGCGTGCCCAGAACTTCGACAGGGAGAACACGGAGATGAAGGCGATGCGCGACGCCGCCGAAGCGCGATCGCATAGCGCGGAGGATGAGCTGAACGCGTTGAAGGCGGCGAAGGATGCGCAGGTTGGCGCGGCGGTCGCGGAGGCGCGGGCGATCAAGGAGCAACTTGATGCGGCCCAGGGCACGGGCCGCGATCTCCAGAAACAGTTGGCGGTGGCTAATGCAAACTTGAGCAGCTCGCAGGCGGCGACCAAGAGCCAGTCGGATGCCCTGAAGGTTGCCCAGGACACCATGGGGCTGCTGCACGACCAGACGAACCAGATTCGAAGTCAGAACGACAAGCTGCAGGGAACGAACACCGAGCAGAGCGTGGCGATCGCCGATCTGACCAATAAATACACCGTGACCCGCAAGCAGCTGGCGGTGGCCGAAGAGGAGATTGCCGACCTGAAGACCCGCGTTGCCGACGCCGGCGGCAACGTGCGAAACGTCCAGCCTGGCGCGGTGGCGGCATCGCCCATCAATGGCGTCGTTCGCGCGACCCGGAACATCGGCGGGGTTGATTACGCCACCATTTCGGTTGGCAGCTCGGATAGCGTGGCCAAAGGAATGCAGTTCAACGTTCTTGATCGCAACAAGGGCGACTTCCTTGGGTACATCACGATCACCGCAGTGGAGCCGAACGAAGCGACCGGTCGGATCGAGGGGCCGCACAAGCGCGACATCAAGGCGGGCTCTGAGGTGCGGACGCAACTGCAATAAGCCCGGCTTCGATGCTTGTTGAGCCTCGGAGCGGAGTTCAACGGAGTCTGTTATGAGTCGCATCGGTGCTGGGGCAGCTGTCGAAGAGGTGAAGCCGTCCAACAACATCTACACCGTGCTGGTGGCGGTGTCGTTGCTGATCGAGATTATTGGGTTCGTCGTGCTGTACATGCGGCATTCAGAAATCTTCGGCGCGGGCAAAGGACTGTTCTCCTAGCCCGAGCTGATGAGGAGGGTTCTTTCAGTCGGCGCGCAGCACGAATCCCCGCTTTTCTTGGCCCCTCTACCGTTTCAATTCCTGTCAGTCGGGCCGTTCATCGACGGTGAACTCGAACTGGTTCCTCCGGCCCCTGAGCTGGTCGATGCGCTCTTGCTCGTGTGCGCGCATCCGCTGACCCGTCAGGAGGCGCCGCGTGAATCGCGGATTACCCGCGAACAGCTCAACGATTTTCTGAAGATTGCTCCTGGCGGAATGCAGCAAGGCGATGCGCCGCGGGGAAGGGTGCCGCAATATCACTTCTGGATGCGGCTGGGGGAAATGCCCATAGGCGTCGCGCCGCCGGTGACGATCGCGGGGGGACTGGGGCTGCGGGTCGGCACCACGCCCGCGATCGAGATGTATTACGGCCACATTGGCTACAACGTATACCCGCCGGCCCGAGGCCATCACTATGCGGAGCGCTCCTGCCGTCTGTTGCTGCCACTCGCTCGCGCTCATGGGCTGGAGGTGCTGTGGATCACGTGCAACCCCGACAACTTCGCGTCGCGCCGGACCTGCGAGCGACTGGGGATGACGCTGGTGGACATCGTTTCCGTGCCGGAGACGGATCCGCTGTACGCGCGCGGGGATCGGGAGAAATGCAGGTATCGGATGGCGCTGTGAGTTTCCTGGCGTGAAGGGTTTTTAGCGCGAAGAAGTTCGGCCAGTCGAGTCGAGGCACGCGGAGGCGCGAAGCCGGACGGATAGCGCTTGTGGTTCGGTGCCGCGAACGTTCGAGGGGTGGAGTTTTCACGTCCAAATTGCCGCTCAATGGACGATAAGTGGCTGGGCGGCATGAAGTCCGCCCGGGATGAACACACATGCAAATACAACCTGGAAGTGGCGGCCGAACATCGACTGGGTACGCGCTTTCGTTGCGCCGGTGCTGGTGTTTATCGCGACCTCGCTCGATCGCGGTTATCAGACGGATTTCTGGCAGCACCTGGCGCGCGGCCGGGCGATGGCTCAGCGCGGGGCGCTGCTGAACGCGGACCTGGCGACATTCACCATCGCGGGGCGCGCTTATCGGGACAACAACTGGCTGACGCAACTGCTCTACTACCGGCTCTATGAGCGGGGCGGAATCAACCTCGTTCAGTTTGTGAACTCGCTCGTCCTGGCTGCGGCCGTGGGCGTGCTGGTGTGGCTGTGCCGCCGGGTCAGCGGTTCGATGAAGATCGCGGCCGCGGCGGGAGTGTTTGCGTTTTTCGGATTGTGGCAAGCGCTGCTGATCCGGCCGCAGACGTTTTCGCTGCTGATGTTTGTGGTGATGTATGCGGTTCTCAACGGCGCGCGGCGGCGCGCTCGATGGCTGCTGGCGCCGCCGATTCTAATGGCGCTCTGGGCAAATGTTCATGGCGGCTTTGCGATCGGTCTGTTGCTGATCGGAAGTTTTGCCGTGGCCGAAGCGTGGGAGTGGCTGTTTTCTGTACGACCGGCGAATGCCGCACTTGCCGCGGCGCAAGCTCGTGAAAATATCCCTGCAGCTCACCCGACAGAAGGCGGATGGCGGGCGGGCTCTTTGGCGGGCCGGTTTGTCATTTGTCTTGCGATATCATTCCTCGCGACGCTGCTGAATCCGTACGGCTGGCACATCTACCAATATGCCGGGGAGCTTTCGAGGGTGGGAATCGCACGGGGAATCGAGGAGTGGCTGCCTCCGAGCCCGACCCAGTGGGCCGGAAAGGTCTTCCTGGCTTCGCTCGTGCTTCTTCCGGCGTTTTTCTTGCTGGCGCGACGCCGGCCAACACGACGCGAACTATGTCTGGTCGTATGTTTCCTGCTGCCGGCATGTCAGTCGGTTCGAATGGTGGCGTGGTGGATGCTTGCGATCATACCTGTCATGGCGGCGCTTGCGGGTGAGTGGCTGCGACGGGACGACCGGATCGCGCCGCCGCAGGAATGGCGGTTTGCCGCGGCGGGTGCGCTGGGGGCGATGCTGCTCGCGGCAGTATGGAGCGTGCCATGGCTCGAGCACTACAACCCGGTGCTCGGCAATCTTCGGCCGGCGCATCGAGTCGACGATGACCTTCAACTTGTGTCCAATGAGTTGGCGACGAAAGGAAGCAGGCGCGTGTTTTCCCGGTTGGAGTGGGGGAATTTCCTTAGCTTCTCACTTCCGTTGCGATCGCGCGTATTCATGGACGCAAGGATTGAGCTGTACCCCGATGACATCTGGTCTGATTACATGACGGTGACGCGAGGCGGCGCCGGTTGGCGGGAGGTCCTCGAGCGGTACTCGGTGGACACGCTGGTGCTTGATCGCACCTACCACCGCGAGTTGCTGCGCCAACTGCGTCATTCTTCGGATTGGGGGCGGGAACGGAGCGCCGGAGATGCGGTGGTCTTCGCTCGTCGCGGGACTGCGCGGGGCGGCAGAGACGCGGTGGCGGGGGCCGGTGATTTTTAATCGGCGCCGGGCGTCTACCGGTATAGTGAGCGGCCGCGTGATGGCTGTCTGCGGATTCATGATGCGGGTATAGGTGTTGCAAGGTGGGTTGAGGTCGCAAGAGCTGGCGTCGATCCGTGCCGAGCGGCAAGGGAGTCGCCGCTCCGGGCGGTGATCGCGGAGGAGACCGTCAATTTTTATGGACGATGACCCCTTCTCGGATTGGGGGCTGAAGTCAGTGCAACTCGCTGACCGTGCCCTGCTGAACGATTACTTTGGACTGCTTGCCGAACCCTTATCGGACTACACGTTCTCTCAGCTCTATACCTGGCGCAACAGTCTGCGAATCCTCTGGACGGAGATGCACGGGCACCTCTGCGTCTTCGCAAACGGCACGGGCGATCTCACGCTGCTGCTTCCTCCCATCGGGGACACGCACGGCGAGCGGGCGCTGGCCGCTTCGTTTGAGCTGATGAACGAATACAACGCCCTGCACGGGGTTCCGCACCGCACGCGCGTGGAATACGCCAGCGAAGAACTGCTGTCGCGATTCGATCGCTCCAGGCTGCTGGTGGAGCCGATGGGGGCCGACTACGTTTACGATGTGCGGCGCATGATCGACCTGGCGGGGGGCGACCTGGCGAGCAAGCGCCAAGCGAAGAATCGATTCCTGCGAACCTACGAGCATCGCGTAGAAACTTATTGCGCTGCGCGGCACGGGCAGGCTTGCCTGGCGCTGCTCGAGCAGTGGAAGGCGCGTCAGGATGCGCAGCACGTGGAGCAGCCGACCGCGAGTTCCAGCAAACGACAGAAGGAGTCCACCGCGACCGCCTTGTGCATCGAAGCGGCGGAGGAACTCGGGATGAAGGGGATGGTGGTTTACGTGAAAGAGCACCCGCGGGCGGGCGACGTTCATGCCGGCGGAGATAAATTCGTTCTTCGTGGATTCACGTTCGGAGAAAACCTGGGGCGCGAACAGAACAGCATCACCATCGAGAAAACCGATCTTCAAACCAGAGGGCTGGCGCAATATATCTTCAGCGAATTCTGCCGCGTGCATTGGTCGGGCCGCCCGCTGGTGAACGTGGGCGATGACTGGGGCCTGGAGTCGTTGGCCTGGACGAAGATGAGCTACCGGCCGATCAAACTGCTGAATAAATTTGCGCTGCGGCGCGAGCCGGTGATCATGTCATCGCGCGGCGTGCCGAAGACCGACGCCCCCGGTGAGCTCGCAAGGGCGGCGGCGGCCGAGGGCGTCGTGCCGGCGACTCCGGTTATTGTGCGCGCTGCGCGAAAGGAAGACGTGGCGGCCGCAGTCGAGCTGGAGCAGGCCTGTTTCAGCCAGAACTTCAGCCTCACCAAGCGACAACTGCACTATCTCCAGAAGCGTGAAAGCGCCGTCTTTCTTGTCGCGGAGAGGCGCGGAGACATCGTCGGGGAAGGCATCGCGCTGGTGCGGCAGCACCGGCAGGGGTCATCCGGCCGGATCTATAGCCTCGCGGTGCGGGCTGAATCGCGCGGACAGAAGATCGGACATCAGCTTTTGCAGAAGATGATCGAGGCGCTCTGCGCCCGGGGCGTAAAGCGCGTCTACCTCGAGGTGGGACGCAGCAACGCCGGCGCGGTGCGCCTCTACCAGCAGAACGGTTTCCGCGCGATTGGTGAGCTTCCAGACTACTATGGCTCCGGCGAGGCGGGGCTTCACATGATGTGCGAAGTCGCGGCTGAGGCAATTCTCTCCTCCACCGACCGCTGATCCGCATCGATCGCTCCCCGGATGTATCCAACGCGCCAAAAAAACCCGGGACGGCTCGCGCACGCTTTTTGCCGGGGCGGGACGTTATCATTCGCCGCGTGCCCCATCGCCAACTGCAGATTTCGGCGCCGCCACCAGGGCTTTGGCCTCCGACGTGGCCGATGGGCCTTACGATGTTGCGGCTGTTGCTGTTGCCGCTGTTCTTGTGGCTGATGTTGCTGGATCAAGGCTCGGAGCGCTCACACGCCCATAGATGGTGGGCGGTGGGGATCTTTGCGCTGATGGCGACAACGGACAAGCTGGATGGATATCTCGCCCGGCGCCTTAAGCAGACCAGCAGGATCGGGACAATCCTCGATCCAGTCGCGGACAAATTACTGATCGCGTGCTCCGTTGTGCTGCTTTCATCGCCGCAGATCGCGCCGCCCGGGTACGCGATTCCGTTGTACGTGGTCGCGGCGGTGTACGGGAAAGACCTGCTTGTGGCGCTGGGTTCGCTCGCGCTTCTGTATCTTGTAGGCAAGGTCACGGTCGCGCCGCGCTGGCCGGGGAAGATCAGCACGGCGCTGCAGCTGGTGCTGGTGCTGCTTACTTTGATTGCGCCGGATCTGGCCCAACTTTCGCCCGCCGGAGCTCGTTGGTTTTTACGCGGACTTGACTACGCGATCTCGGTACTCGCGCTGGTGGCGTGCGTTGACTACATCATGGTGGGAACGAGGCAGTTTCGAGCCGTCCGCGCAGGATGACGGGCCATAGCACCGGCTTGAAGAGGTGTCGGAGAAGTGTTTTGTGGAATTCGAGCCGATCACACGGGCGGGACGTGTCTTGCCGCGGCGTACGCGATACTCGCGGCGATACCATACCGCTGGTGAGACTCTGCCGCCGACTTCTTCCTATAATAGCGTCATGCCCTTTTCCTCAATCCCGGAAGTACTCGCAGAGCTCAGCGCCGGCCGACCCATTGTCCTTGTTGACGACGAGGACCGTGAGAACGAAGGGGACCTGGTGTACGCGGCGGAGATGGTCACGCCCGACGCGATCAATTTCATGGTGAAGGAGGCGCGGGGAGTGGTGTGCCTGGCGCTGACGGGCGAAGTGTGCGACAAGCTGCATCTACACAGCCAGGTCCAATACAACACCGCGCAGCTGGGGACCGCTTTCACCGTGACAGTCGATGCGCACCCGCGATTTGGGGTGACAACCGGCGTCAGCGCGCGTGATCGAGCGATGACCGTGCAGGTTGCGATCGCGAAGGATGCGCAGCCGCAGGACCTGCTGCGGCCCGGGCACATCAGCCCATTGCGCGCCCGCGAAGGGGGCGTGCTCGTGCGCGCGGGACAGACTGAAGGAAGCGTGGACCTGGCGCGATTCGCGGGGCTGAAGCCTGCGGCGGTGATCTGCGAGATCATGCGCGACGATGGCGAGATGGCCCGCCGCCCGGAGTTGGAGTCGTTTTGCCGGCAGCACGGTCTCAAGATGTGCACCATCGCGGAACTGATCAGTTTCCGCTTGAAGCGGGAGCAGTTCGTGAAGCGCATTGAGGGAGTCACGCTGCCGACCAACTGGGGCGTGTTCAAACTCTATGCATACCAGAGTGCGGTGGACGCGCAGCCGCACCTGGCGCTGTGCAAAGGCGGGATTGGCGATCTCGACGCGGAGGGGAAGCCCTTGCAGTGGGACGAGGCGGTGTTGGTGCGCGTTCACAGCGAGTGCCTCACCGGCGACGTTTTCGGTTCGGGAAAGTGTGATTGCGGCGGACAACTGGCGGCGGCCATGCAGATGATCGAGCAGGCGGGGCGCGGAGCGCTCATCTACCTGCGCCAGGAAGGACGCGGCATCGGCCTGGCCAACAAGCTGCATGCATACGCGCTGCAGGAGAAGGGTCTCGACACGGTCGAGGCAAACCAGCGACTCGGACTGCCGATCGACAAGCGCGACTACGGCATCGGAAGCCAGATTCTTCGTGACCTGGGTCTGCGCAAGATCAGGATCATGACCAACAACCCGAAGAAGATCTATGGCATCGAAGGATATGGGCTGAGCGTGGTGGAGGAAGTGCCAATCCGGGTTGAGGCCGGGGAGCATAATCGGAAGTATCTAGAGACGAAGAAGGCGAAGCTTGGGCATAAGCTTTAGTGGCCGATCGCGTGTGTTCTGCGGCATCTCCCAGTTGCCGCCCACGCAGGGAAGTTCAGGCCATTTGCGCATTGCAGCCACGCTCCCCGACAGCTAGTTTGCACGATTCTCCCGATGATGTGTGTCGTCAGCGGGTTCGGCGCCTCTGGACAGTTGCTAACGCATGAACACCCGCGCACTTCCCCCCGCATTGTCCCTGTTGAGCAGCGAGCGGCCCCGCAACGTCAACTGGTTTCAGGCCGGCGCGCTGTTGTTCGGCGATTGGGGCACCAGCCGGTTGTATGTGCTGGGGCTGGCTTTTTTGGTGGCGGGGCGGACAAGCTTCTGGCTGATCGCGGGCATGAGCCTGCTGATCCTGGCGGTGGGGTGGGCCTACACACAAATCTGCCGGATTTATCCGGATGGCGGCGGCGTTTACACCGCGGCGAAACACCGCTCCAGGCTGCTTGGAGTCGTGGGAGCGCTGCTGCTGTTCGCTGACTACACCGTAACGGCGTCACTGAGCGCGGTCGACGCGTTTCACTACTTTGGCTTAGGGAAACATGAAGCGGCGCAGGTGGCCGAGCAGGACCCCGGCTCGAATATCCAACTGCCCGAGGAGAAGGGCGGTGCGATCAAGGCGCATGAAAAGTTGCTGAACTGGCGCAGCCCCGGTTTGTGGGCGATTATTTCGATCGCCGCGCTGGGCCTCTTCAACCTCATGGGCCCGAAGCATACCGCCGGCTTCGCGATCTTCGCGGCGGCGGGGATGATCGTGATCACGGTGCTGGTGCTTGTGTTTGCGCTGCCGCAGGTGAACTGGCACGAGCTGCAGTTGGGACGTCTGAACCAGCCGCCCATGAAGATGTGGCGCGCGTTCGTCTATGTGGTGCTCGCGTTATCGGGTGTGGAGGCGATCGCGAACCTGACGGGGGTGATGAAGCGGCCGGTGTATAGCACCGCGCGCAAAAGCATCTGGCTGGTCGCGACGGAGGTGGCGCTATTCAACCTTTTGCTGGCGTTGATCATGGTGTCGCTGGCGCCGAGTCGGGAGGGGCACGCGGAGGACATGCTTGCCTTCATCGCGCATAAGAGGATCGGCATATGGGGAGAGTGGTGCGTGCGTATCGTTGGTGGAACGCTGCTGCTGTCGGCGACGAACACGGCGGTCAATGGGCTGATGAGCATCGTCTATGTCATGTCGCGCGACGGGGAGATGCCGGGAGGATTTCAAAAGCTGAACAGTTTCGGCGCGCCGTGGGTCGGCGCGATCATCGCGGCGGCCGCCCCAGTGGTGGTGCTGTTGTTTGCCCACGACATTGAAACGCTGGCGTCGCTCTACGCGATTGGCGTGGTGGGAGCGGTCGCGATTAACTGCATGCTTTGCGCTTTCCATCCACGCCTGCGGAAGCTTTGGCGCAAGACCTCGATGGCCGCGCTGGGACTGCTGCTGGTCGCCATCTGGATAACGCTGGCATATACCAAGACCCACGCGCTGATCTTCGTCAGCGTCGTGCTGGCGGTCGGACTTTGTTTACGGCTGGTGACGCGACTGGCGACACGCCGCCGCGCCAAGCCCAGCCTGCTGCGGCAGGCGATTCGCGAACAGCTGCCCGAAGACGTGCTGGCGATGCCCAAGTTGCTCCTTGCGAGCGCGGGCTCGGCGAAGATGGCCCGTCCGGCGCTGGAGGCCGCGCGGGCGGAGAACGCGGCGCTGGTGGTGTGTTTCGTGCGCGATGTGGCCCTGTCTTACCGGGTCGAGGCGGAAACGCGCTTCACGCTGGATAGCGACCCGGCGGCGCAGGCGTTGTTCACCGATTTCCTTGAATGTGGACACGAATACAACGTGCCGATCATTCCCGCATATGACACGGGCACGAATGCGCCGGAAATGATCGCTGAGCTGGCGGCTATCAATGCCGTGCGCCGCGTGCTCATCGGCACGAGCCGGCGGGGCGCGCTGCATCAACTCATCAAGGGAAGCTTTCAGCACAAGCTGGAGGCGCTCTTGCCGCCGGAGATCCCGGTTCAGGTACTGGAGTTTGAGCCCGGTCCTGCCGCAACCGCGGCTTGAGACGCCGGTTATCGTAAATTACCGACTTGTAATACCAATTCATTTGACAGCGTTCGACGGAGCGGCTTAGGCTTGTGTTTATGTGACCGCCGAGATCGCGCGGAAACGCGCGGTGCGGGGAAACCAACGGTTCCTGCCGGAAGGCGGGAGCCCGGGGCGAAGGGATCATGAGATCCCAGGGCACTTTCAGGCCCCAGCCCGTCAGCTAACCCCGTAGGCACAGATGGCGGCGACAGAGGTCGCGCCACTAAATGAAAGGGCACGACGTTGGGCTCTCCTGCGGCGACTCTTCCGTCGCCGTTTTTCCGAGCAGACGCCTGTGCGTTCGCAATGGTAGTCGGTCCCGCGGACAGGACCGCGGCGCTGCACGGCCATTCGTTCGGAAGCATCTTTTATGCACACCGCAGAGACCGGGCGGCACAAACCCGCCGCGCTTGCGCTGCTTGCCAGTGAACGGCCGAGAAACGTGGGATGGCTCCAGGCCGCCGGGCTGTTGTTCGGCGACTGGGGAACCAGCCGGCTCTATGTCCTGGGGATCGCGCTCTTCTTCGCGGGGCGCTCCAGCTTCTGGCTCATTCTTGGGATGAGCGTGCTGACGCTGGCGGTCGCCTGGGCATACACGCAGATCTGCCGGATCTATCCCGATGGAGGCGGCGTCTATACCGCCGCGAAGAGCCGGAGTCGGACGCTGGCTGTCATCGGCGCGCTGCTGCTGTTCGCCGATTACACAGTCACGGCGAGCCTCAGCTCATTGGAGGCTTTCCATTACTTCGGCCTGCCGCTGCATAAGCACGAGCAGGTTGATTCCGCGCGGGGCGCTTCTGCAACGTCGGACGCGCCGCTCGCTGAAAAGGACGCCGGAGAGCGACTGGACGTGCATCGGCGAACGCCGCAGAGCGAGGCCGACAAGCTCTTTGCATGGGATTCACCGGGGCTCTGGGGCATCATCGCGATCGGGTTGATCGGGCTGTTCAACCTGATGGGCCCGAAGCACACCGGCGGCTTCGCGATCGGTGCGGCGGTGGGGATGATCGCGATCACGCTCTTGATCACGTTCGGGGCGCTTCCGCAGGTGGATTGGTCGCTCTTGCCGAAGCGCATCGGACATCTCAATCACCGGCCGGGCGAGATGTGGGTGGCGTTCGTCTCGATCGTTCTGGCGCTGTCCGGCGTGGAAGCCATCGCCAACCTGACGGGCGTGATGAAGAAGCCGGTGGCGCATACCGCGCGCAAGGCAATCTGGACGGTCGCCGCCGAAGTAGCGGTGTTCAACGTCCTGCTGGCGATCTGCATGCTGGCGATCTTCCCGCTCGATCGTGACCGCCATTTCAACGACATGCTCGCTTTCCTGAGCGGCCACTACGTGGGCCCATGGGCCGAGTGGGGCGTGCGCATCCTTGGCGGCCTGCTCCTCCTGTCCGCGACAAACACCGCGCTCACCGACATGATCTCCGTGCAATACCTGATGGCGCGCGACGGCGAGCTGCCCCCGCTTATGCAGGGGCTCAATCGCTTCGGCGTGCCGTGGGCGCCGGCCCTGGTCGCGGCCGCCGTGCCGGCGCTGGTCCTGCTGTTCAGCCACGATCTCGAAAGCCTGGCGGCGCTCTATGCGATCGGCGTAATCGGCGCCGTCGCGATCAACGTCTCGCTCTGCGCCCTGCACCCGCGCCTGCGCCGGCTGCATCGGAAGGTCCCGATGGTCCTGCTGGGCATCGTGCTGCTCTCGATCTGGGTGACCCTCGCGTTCACGAAACTGCATGCGCTCGCGTTCGTCCTAATCGTGATGGCGATTGGACTCTCCGCGCGGCAGCTGACGCGAGTCGTGGCGGCTCGCCGGGGCAAGCCCAGTCTCTTGCGACAGGCAATTGCAGAGCAATTGTCGGCCGGCGCCCTCTCCCGGCCCAAGCTCTTGCTCGGCACCTATGGTTCCGACCAACTGGCGACCGCAGCGCTGGCGGAGGCCGCCAAAGAAAATGCCACCCTCGTCGTCTGCTTCATCCGCCAGGTGCAGCTGTCCTACAAGTGGGGCGGCGAGCGCCATCTCACCGCCGAGAACGATCAGGCGGCCCTGCGCACCTTCTCCCGGTTCCTCGACCTCGGCCATCAGTCGGGAGTTCCCGTCGTGCCGGTCTACGACACCGGCTCCGACGCCGCCGAACTGCTGGCGGAGAACGCCGCGATCCACGGCTGCGCGCGAGTGCTCATCGGCACCAGCAGACAGGGCCTGCTCTACCACCTGATCAAGGGACATTTCCAACAGCGGCTCGAGTCGATGCTCCCGCCGGAGATTCCCGTGCAGGTGATCACGGGCCTGCCCGAGCCGGATGATGCGGTGAAAGCTGCCGCCCCGCTCTCCTCGGCGCCGTAGGCCCACATCGGAGCCCTGCAGAACCGCTAAAAAACATGGTTTC
>JBBRCX010000042.1:0-38316 GCA_038204465.1 Tepidisphaerales bacterium
GCCCTGCTGCACCAGTTCCGCCGGTTGCGGACGCGGTTCGACAAACGCGACGACGTGCACGAGGCCTTCATGAGCCTGGGCTGCGCGATGATCTGCTGGCGTCGACTGCATAGTTCAAGCGGCTATCTTTAGAAGCTCTAAATAGTGACGGAATTCCGGATTTTGCAGATGGGTTCCCCGTTTCCGGACTGGAAGCCAACCCCGCAGCCGCAGGAGATCGCTTCACGCCAATGACAATGAGCCTTCGCGGGCTGGATCCCAGCACAACCTCCTTCCGATTCCATTACGCGGCGTCAGATCCGGCGCAGGTTGTCTACTCGCAGGACCCGCTCAATCCAATCACCCTGCCGGACGGCGGATTCCTGCGCATTTGGACGAAGGACGGCGCCACCGAGCGCCAACTCTCTGACTTCATCATGCCGGACCATGACTATTCTGCGTCCGACCTCGGATTAGCTGCCGGAACACCGCAAAAGACGCTTTGGCTTGAAGGCATCGCGCCTGCAAGCGCTGCAGGCAACCAGGAAGTAGAGCTAACGAGCCGCCTCGAAGGAGTTCTGACTCCACTCTTTCTAGACAAGCTGAACACCACGCCAACAAAGGTCGTTGCGATCGACGCACAAGCGTTTGGTCCGAAGGTGAACGCCGACGGCAGCGCCGATCTAGCGGACAAGAACTTCCTCGCAGCTGATCATAAGGACGCTTGAGTGGACGGTGCCATCACCGATGGCAGCAGTTTGGTCATCCTCCGAATGTTTCCTAAACTTCCCTTTAATTTAACATATAACCTCAGTATAGATCCGGACCTGCCTCACGTCATCGGCACCCCACTCCTGTTGGGATCTCTCTCGCCCACCAGCCAGCCCGTGCCGGAACTTCCTTTGGACGCGGCCAATGAGAACGGCGGCAACCTCAGCATCGACTCCAACGGTGATGGCCTCGCGTATTATCGCCCGCCGCTGAATTTCCGTCTCCTCAATGGCGATCCCAACAAAGAGGCCAAGGACATTTACATTCACACACTCTCCAACAATGGTGGCGAGCTCAATGACCTCTTCACCGAGCCATTCACGCTTCGCCGGCCTCCGATCGTACTCGTGCACGGTCTTTTGGGATCCAAGTCGACCTGGGAGAACGACCAATGGAAGGATGAGCAGGCCCCGTTCGCCACCTTGCAGAGGTCAGTGGACTATTCTGACACGAATATTGACGGGTTTGCCGAGAACTTCGCCAAGATTCCCAAGACAATCCAAGATGTCCTGGGAGACTTGCGAACCGGCAAGGCCAATGCTAAGGACGAGTGGAATAAGGGGAAGAAGTTCGCAGCGACGCGCGTGGACGTAGTTGCTCACAGTCTCGGCGGGCTGCTGACAAAATGGTTCGTGGCAGATTTAGGCGCCGCCCAACTGGTCGCACGTGGCGGAAGCTATTCAAACTTCACGACAGCCAAGGCCCCGGATACGAATTACCTTCGGGACAACAACTTCGGCGGCGGAGATATTCGGCGTTTCGTTAGCCTAGATTCGCCCTACCAGGGGTCGCCTTTGGCGACACAGCTGGCTCCTTTGGTTGATCCAATTAAGGTTAGCGCCTGGCTTAATAATGATGCTAACAAAGTGAAGTCATATTATGAAAAGGTCAAACACATCTTCTACAAGAACGGCGATATTTCTGGCACGTTCAAGTACCCAAATGCGGCAAAGGATCTGTCCTTCGCGAGTCCAGCCCTTCAATTATTAAGTACAGCGGTATATCCGATCGGCCGAAAAGCTGTACTGTGGCGTCCAATGGTTGGCATCGCTGACAATCCGGCAGCGGGGGATACAATATCTGACGACATCTTTAGCTTTCTCTTTCAAATAGTGCCGAATGTATTCTCCCCGTTGGATGCGCTGAATCCCGCGGATAGTGATCTGATCGTAAGCACGACTAGTCAACGAAATGGCGTTGACTTCAGTGATTCCGAGAAAGAAAAATTCGAATTTCATAGGCATATCCACACGGGCAATGTGGCCGGGTTCAAAGGAGCGCCCCAGAGTGACGAAATGGCTGCGAGAGTTCGTGGGCTGCTAACTGCGGATCCTGCTGCTGATGACTTTAGAGTACTGGATAAATGAGATGCGGGCTTTATTCGTGACTCCAATAATCGTTTCGATCGTGCTGACGTCGATCGCTGCGGCGGCTGATCTTCGGGTCGGGCTAAGAACGGATGACTCGCCAGCGCGCCCAATTCCTGGCGTAGCGGTAACTCTGTTTCGGGAGACCGCCTCTACCGATTCTGCGGACAACCAGCGTGAGAAGGTCAGCCTGGTCCTTACCGACCACGACGGAAACGCCCGCTTCGGGGATCTTGCTCCAGGAACTTACGTCGCCGAGGTTGACGGAAACCCGTTCGGCGGCATCGGCCCTTGGGCTGATTACCTGCCGCCGGATCTCCTCCAACGCCGTCTTAAGATCGATCAACATGACGAGGGAGCCACGTTTGTCGCGCACCTGGGAGTCACGCTCGTCGCCAGGATATTGACAGCCGATGGCGCACCCATAAAAGATGCGGGAGGAGGGTCTACGCCAACGGGTTCCGATGGACGTCTAGTCGCGCGCGGCTTGCCGCCAAATCGCGCGGTGTGGCTTAACATCACACCTCCCCAGGACTCCCGGCTCTACGCTTACGGAAAACTGTTTCGGGTGGACGCGGGTCCTATGAAACGCGGTGCCACCGTGGACCTTGGCGACTTGAAGTGGGAACCGATGAAAGGCGTAGTCAACTTCAAGGGCACTGCTCGGTTCCCCGACGGGCGAGTTCCCCAGGGCACCTATGCTCGCAGCCTTAGAAACTTCGACAGTCCAATCCGCTCGACTTTTATAATCAAGGATGGCGCCTTCGAGGGGGAATTGCCGCCCGGTCGATATGGCGTGTTCGCGATCGGTACGGATGTCGAAGCCGAAACAGAAAAGAACGCGCTTGCAGTCTTCACTATTCGTCCGGGAACAGTTGCGCACATAGAACTTACCCTTAACCACCCGATTCCGACGACGAAGAGTAACCCTCTAAGGAAAATCTAAGGGGTCGGGAGCAACGAATTACTACCCCGGCCCAAAGAGCGAACGGGACGGGTCCAATTCTTGACGGCAGGCTACCCTTGCCGCTTCACCAGCTTCAGCGCCACCACCGGCGGCATCATCCGCAACGAGGTGCAGCGCGACTTCAACGGCTTTGGGCAGATGACGGCGGAGTACCAGTCCCACAGTCAACACCTCCAGCACGCCCAGGTACAATACTCCTACAGCAACGACGCCAAGAGCCGGCTGATCAGCATGACCTATCCCAACGGCTGCATCCTCCACTACGAGTACGACATGGAAGGCGGTGTTGACCTGGCTGAGAAAGAATGTATAATGAATAATGCTCCTGGCATCTTCCCCAGGGCTGTTTCGCAGTGCTCTTTGACAAGGGTCGGATGAAAACGCCGAGGGGCGGCGCCTGGCTTTGCGCAACCGGCCGCGGCCGTCCGGATGGGTCCGAGGGATGGCGCCGCAGGTCGTCAGGGTCGGTGCGGTCCACGATAACCCCGCATAAGCCCACCAAAGCCCTGCATCCGGCGGCGCCAAAGCCCCGCCAAGACGGGTTGAGCGACCCGTGGAACTCCGGTTAGAGGTTGTCCCTTATTTCGTGGCGGAGGGGGTGAAAGACGGCGTAGCCGAGCGCGAGGGCGATGGCCGGCCAGATGAACAGGCCGATCCAGGTTGCGGGGGTGGGGAGCGTATGGCGGAGGAAGAGGTCGCGGATGGCGTAGAGGGGCGGCACGAGAGGGTGCCAGGGAAGCAGCCTGGCGAAAGCCGGGGGCAGAATGTCCACGACGTAGACGATCGGGGCGGTCCAGAGGATCACCTGAAGCGCGACCGTGAGGAGTTGGCCGATGTCCCGCAGGAAGACATTGAGTGTGCCGCACAGCAGGCCGAAGCCGAACCCAAGGATTTGAATCGCGATGAGCGGCAATGGCAGCAGCAGCCAGTGCCAGCTCGGGCGCAGGCCCAGCGCGAGCGAGATCGCCAGCAGCAACGCGAAGCTGATCGCGAGTCCGAGGGTGGCGGACACCGCGGTCTGGGCGACGAAGACCTGCTCGGGAATCGGCAGTTTCTTGAGGTAGTTGGCGTTCTCGGAAAACGCATTGCAGCCGCGCGTGACGCATTCGCTGAAGGCGAGCCAGGGGAGGAAGCCGGCGCACAGATAGAGCACGAACTGAAACTTCTCATTGACGCGATCGATGCCTTCGATGTGCCGCGACATGATGCGTGAGAAGACGATCGAGTAGACCGCGATGACCGCGAGGGGATGAAGCACGTTCCATACGACCCCGAGATTGGTGCCGGCGTAGCGGTGGCGCAGCTCCGAGAGGGCGCGCTGCCAGATGAAGCCGCGATACTGGTAAAGGCTGGTAATCATCCGCTGTTCGACTTCTTCTTAAAGAGGCCATGAAACGCGGTCAAGGTTATGCGGACGCTGCGGTAAGGCAATGTAGGCAATGTATTCTTGATTTCCTGCGGCCCCAGCATTAACTTCCGCGGCCCCGATTGTCCTCGACGGCCTGTCGATTCCGATCATCCTGGCCTTATTCACGGGGAGAACCAGTCCATCCGGCCGACCGGTGTTCGAGTCGGCGGGGCTATTGCGGCCCCGCGTTGCCCGCCTGGGAGAACGTGACTTGCTCGCCATCGCACTGACACTCGCCTTGTTCGCTTTTTGGACATTGCTGGGATACGCGCTGGTGATTCCGCTGCAGACCCGGATGACGCCAGTGCGCAACCTCCTGATTGCGCCGACAGTTGGGATGGTGGTGAACGTCATTCCGCTGTTCCTGCTGAGCCTTTGCGGGCTTCGGGTCGGCGTCTTGGCCATGCCGCTGGCGATCGTCCTGCTTATTGCGGCGGCTGTCTCGCTCCGGCGGTTTCGACCGGAATTTCCCTGGAAGCAATATCTGCCGTTCGGGTCGATGCTGCTGCTGGCGCTGCTGCTCGTTGGCAGGCCGATGTTGTCGTTCAATTTCGACTGGGTGAGTTTCTGCAACGACGACATGGCCAACTACACGATGGGGGCCCACCGCTACATCGATAACGGCTATTTCAATTACCCGGATGAGGATGCACTGCTGAAGGGAAAGGACTACACGCAGTACCTCTGGTTCCTGCACGTGCCGGGGATGAGCCGCCCGGGAAGCGAGCTGCTGCTGGCATTCGTGGCGACGGTTTCGCGCCTGCTGCCGACTCAGGTGTTTATGCCGGTGATCATGGCGATGCACCTGGCGCTCATTGCCGCCGCTGCGGCCCTGGTCTATGAGTCTCAGGAGTTGCGGGTCCCGGCGATTGTTACGGCTGGGCTGCTGGCGTTCTCGGCGCTGGCGAGCCTCGGCGCGCTCTATCAGCTGATCGCGCAGGTGGCCGGGGTGGGGCTGATCTGCACTTGCGGCGTGCTGATGATGCGACCGTTCGATGGCTGGTCGCGGCAGGACCTCACGAAGTACAGCATCCTGATCGGAATAGTGGTCGCTGGCCTGGCGATCCTTTATCCGGAGGTGCTGCCGTTCTGGGCGCTGGCTTACCTGGTGTACCTGTCGGTCGGCCTGCTGCGCAAACGCCTTCCGGGCAGGCCGCTGGCGCGCGCGGCGATCATCGCCGCGGCGGCGTCGATCGTGATCCTCAATCGTTACGCGCCGACCGCGGTGTATTACCTGCTTCAGCAGGCGCACACCGGGCGCGCCAGCGAGGACCCGCGGTACACGCTGTTTCCCTACTACCTGATGCCCAGCGGGCTGGCGAACCTGTGGGGTTTCCAGCCGGTGGCGACCACCTTCCCCGAGCCGTGGCAGTCGGTGGGCATCCTCTTCGGCGGGCTCCTGCTGATCGCGGCGGCGATCATTGCGGTGCGCATGACGTGGAATGGCTCGCCGGTAGCGACCTACTGCCTGGTGATGATCGTGATGGCTTTGTATCTGTTCCGCGTCCGCTCGGGGTTTGGGCTGTTCAAGCTCGCGATGTACATGCAGCCGTTCCTGCTGGGGATGATCGCGATCGCGTGGTTCGCGCTGTTTCGCAAGCCGGTGCTGGGCATCGGGCGGCTCGGCTGGCAACTCACGCCGCTGGCGCTGCTGGCGGCGGCGGGCCTCTACGCTCAGTCTTCATACGTGCGCTCCAGCAAGGGAGTCGGCGCGACCTTCGTTGAGATCCCGGACGCGTCGCGGACGCGGATCATTCATGAGATGCACGAGCTGGTGCGGAACAACGCTTCCTCAAAGAAGTATCTCATCGACAGCTACAACGTGGTCGTCGCCAAGTTCCAGGGAATGGCCACGCGCGGAAGGCAGGCGGCATTCCCGAGCAATCGCTTCTATTACATCGGCGGCTACCTGGGCTATCCGGGTTTCCGCGGCGAGGAGATCCTGCGGATCGCACACGAGTTGATCGGCAAGCAGCTCAGCGAATTCGTGCAGTCGGATTTCAACCTGCATGACGGGGACGCGGCGGCGGGGAGGCCGGACACGATCAATCAGTTCCGATTGAACGAGCTGGCTGCGGAAATCGAGCGCTCGGAGGATGAGATTATCGTCGGCTCGACCCCGCGGCAGGTCGCGTTCAACCGCAGGCATCACAGCGGCGGGGGCGATCATAATTTCTTCGCGGTCAAATCGCACGACATTCAGAACCACCTGATCTTCGTCTCGTCAGAACTGGGCTCGCCGTACTTCGCCGGGGGCACCAAGCCGACGTATTCGCTGTTCCAGCTCGAACACGAGCCGCTGTTCTTCAAGGACCGGACGATGGCCGGAGTCGGGCGGCATCTGCTGTTCCGCGTGATCAATCCGAGCGAGAAGGTGCGCATCGTGCTTGACCTGACTGAGTCGTACCGCGCGGACCAGATCAACGCCTTGCCGCCCGCCAGCGCCATCGGCAACGAGCGCAAGGCGTTTGGCATGGTGGGGCGCGGGGCGGCTCGACTCGTCTCCGAGCCGATTACGCCGCAGATGGTGGGAGGCCAGCCATATGTCGCCATCGATATGGGTGAGGACGGCACGCGGTTTCCGACGATTCGGACATGGCTGATGAAGATGTACGGCAATGACGTTTCCACCGATCGGCGCAAGCTGGTGGGGTTCGCGCGGGACGTGTCGCTGGTCTCGGACGAACAGTACGCAAAGTTCGATCCTCCGAATTTCGTGCGCAATTTCGGGAGCAAGACCAACGACCTGTTGGATCCGGACCTCGAGTATTCAGGGATCTACGAAGACGGGTGGATATCGGAGAATGCTTTCGCCAAGCTCAAGCCGCTGAATGCGCCTTGCGTGGCGGCCGCGAAGGGAACGGTGCCTGCGATCAAGGACCCCAATTTCCAGACGCAGGCGCAGTTGCTGGTGGACGGCCGGGTGGTGGCCGAGCGGACGCTGGCGCCGGGCGACTTCGATCTGCGAGGCAACTATGAGCCTCCCGCTTCGGGGGCCCGAAATGCGCGGGTCGAGCTGCGGTTCAGCAGGGCGCAGCAGCTCTCGCCTGACGCAAAGACGCCTGACAATCGCCCGGCGGCGGCGTTGTTACACTTCATGGGCTTCGAGCCCCGGCAGACGCAGCTCGTGGGGAACTCGCCCGAAGAGCGATAACCTGGCGTCGCGAAGGAGCCGTTTTGGCTGACGACCCTTACCTCAGCGTGATCGTTCCGGCGTACAACGAGGCGAAGACGATCGCCTCGACGCTGGGGAAGATGCGCGAGTACCTTGACTCGAGCGGGCGGAGCTATGAGATGATCGTGTCGGCCGACGGGGAGGACGGCACGCGCGAACGGGCGCGGGAGCTGGCGAGGGGCGATTTGCGCATCAGCGTCATCGGTTCGCCGCAACGGGCGGGCAAGGGTCGCGGCGTGCGCAACGGGGTGTTGCAGGCGCGCGGGCAGATCATCGGCTTCGTCGACGCGGATTACAAAACACCGATTGAAGAGATCGAGAAGATCCTCCCGTGGCTCGATCAGGGCTTCGAGGTCGTGATCGGCTCGCGGAAGGTCGGCGATTCGAAAGTGGAGGTTCCGCAGCCGCTTTACCGGCGGCTGGGGTCGCGGGCGTTCGGCGTGATCATGCGCGCGGTAGTGGGGCTGCACGGCATCCGCGACACGCAGTGCGGGTTCAAGTTCTTCAAGCGCGATGCGGCGCGGCAGATTTTCGGACGGCAGCGCATCGACGGATATATGTTCGACGTGGAGATCCTGCGGCTGGCGAACGTGCTGGGGTATCGAGTGAAGGAGGTCGGCGTGCGCTGGCAGGACGACGGTGACAGCCGCCTCAATCTGGTCGCGGGAAATCTGAAGAATGCGAAGGAATTGCTGCGGATACGGTTTATGAAGTATCGGCAGGACGTTGGGAGCGAGGTCGCTGTTTCTGCGCCGTCGGACGCGCGAGGCGAATGAGGGAAAACTTGCAGGCCTGGAAGGGAGCGATCTGAAGCCGCTGGGCCGTTCGCAGGGGCGGGGACGCCCGTGAGTTGTGGGTCTCATCATTTCCAAGTTTTCTATTCTCTGAATCATGGCTGCGACTCAAGTACAGCGCGTACCGCGGATCGAAGAAGCGGCGGGGCAGGCCTACGGGGCGCGGAGCGCAGGGGGACGCGCGACGCTCGGGCCGCTGTTGCTCTGCCTGGGGATCGCGCTGGTGATGATGTCGCCTTACGCGTCGAGCCGTCTCGCGGAATCGACTGCGTCGGACCTGGAAGCGCATGTCTCCGGCGTGGTCGAGGCGCGCGCGGCGCTGCTGGAAGGACAGTTTCCACTGCGCGTGGCGCCGCTGGAGAACGAGCGGGTCCGTTATCCGCTGCTCAGCTACTACGGCAACTTCCCGTACACGCTGGGCGGGCTGCTGTGCCTCATCCCGGGCGTGAATCCTTATACCGCGTGGAAGCTGGTCAACCTTCTGGCCCTGACCGCGGGCGGGTTCTTCACCTACCGGTGCGCGTACGCCGCAACCCGGCATGTTTTTGCTTCCGCAATTGCGGGAGTTGTGTTCATGACCGCGCCGTACATGTGGACCGATCTTCACGCGCGATTCGCATTCACCGAGACTGTTGCGTTCAACCTGTTGCCGCTGGTCTTCTATTTCGCTTCCCGATGCTTCGCGTCACGGCGGTGGGGGCACGTGTTGGTAGGCGGGGTTGCGTGGAGCTTGCTGGCGCTGTCGCACAACATTGGGTACCTGTACGGGTCGCTGTTCTTCGGGATGTATTTTCTGTCGCGCTTTCGCCCGGAGAAGAAGGCGATCGCGCGGATGACGCGGGTGGGTTTGAGCTATGCGCTGGGCCTGGTATTGACGCTTTGGTTCCTGGCGCCGCAACTGCAGACGGTGAAGCTGCTGCGCGTCGCGGGCGAAGGCACACCTACGGGCGGTGAACGGCTCACGCATCTGCACATCCTTTTTTCACCGGTTTTGGCGACCCCGCTGGAATCGAACACGCCGCGACTCGGACTTCAGATAGGCTGGCCGGTGCTGGCGGCGGCGATTCTCGCCCTGGTGTCGTGCTTCACGCGGCGCGTTCGTGGAGCAAGGCGCTGGGAAATGCTGCGCCTGGTGGTGTTCTTCGGCCTGAGCGTCTTGCTGGTGGCGATGCCATCTTCATGGTGGAGGAAGCTGCCACCGATTCTGTACTACGTACAGTCCAGTTACCGCCTGCTGGCGTTTGTGACGCTTTTTGGCGCGCTGCTCGGCGCCCACGCGCTGGCGATCGGACTCAAGGATCGTCTGCGGCCAATGGTGATGCCGATTGGGTGCGCGGTGTTGGCGTTGGCGAGCCTTTCGTATTTTCCGCACCATGCGAAGCTGCCGCGCAAGGCGCTGACGAAGGTGATTGCGGCGCCGGACATGGGGAACAACGGCGCGCGAAGCAATTACCTGTTGTCTTACGCCGGCAGCGCCATCACGAGCTGGTTCCACCCTGAGCTGGATCTGGCTCTGCCTGAGTATGGGTTCGTGCGCGAGGGAAGGCTCTCGTCCGCGGGCGTCCTGCCGATTCCGACGCCGCTCCCGGGCGGCACGCTTGTGGTTCAAGGCGCGGTGCCGTCGGAGTATCGGCAAGCGCCGGTGCTGAGCGTCGGATTCGACGGTCGAGCGGTGCAGACAGCGACGCTGGAAGTGGGCAAGCCGTTTGAAGCGAGGTTCGCTTTAGGCGAAGAGCCGTTCACGCACCGGCCGACGTCGCTGCGACTTCAGGCGGATTCATATGTGGACCCGGCGGCCGGGATGGCGTTCGACGTTCATCACATTCGCTTTGAGTATCCGATTCGGAGCGATCGTGTTCTGGTGAGCGCGGGTGAGGCGAAGGGGCGGACAGAGTATGGGAAGAACACGCGCTGCACCGTGGTGGCGAGCGACCCCACTTTGCTGCAGTTGCCGGTGCTGTATTACCCGGGCATGCTGCGCGTGAGTGACAATGGCAAGCCGGCCGATTGGGGCAACCTGGGACCGTGGCTGGCGGTTCGATTGGCGCCAGGCAAGCATCGGATCAAGGCGACTTTTGCCGGCGCGGGCGGCGCGAATCTCGCGAGCGGCATCGCCTGGGGCGTGGTGCTCGCTGGAGGGCTGATGCTCTGCGTGCGGCGGCTGCGGCGCAGGCGGGTCGTGGTTTGGCGGGGCCGACCGGTTTTCACGGCGCGGCTGGCAGGGGTGAGTTTCGCGGTGTTCGCGGCTATATTGGCTTCGCGGCCGCTGTACGCGAAGGTCTCCCGGCTGCTGAGGCATCGGTTGGATTGCACGTATGCCGCGTCGCGACCGAGTCCGGGCATCTTTCAACTGGACAATGCGTTCGACGGGGATGACGCGACGGCGTGGGCCGTGCCCGGCGCGGAGCCGGTTGTCGTGACCATCACGCCAAAGGCGCCTGCGCGGCTGCAAAAGATCGTGCTGGACGCGCGGCAAACCGGCCTATACGAAACGTGGATGCAGGTTGATGCACAGCTTTACCTCAGTGGTCAGCGCGTCAGCGAGCAGCGGTTTTCGCTGACCGATGCGGACAAGCGGGCGTCGCAGGCGATCCAACTGACGCCGGTGACGGCTGACCGGATTGAGTTGCGTTTTTCCTCGCCGGTGACGGTGACGCGCGACGGCACGGCTCAAGTGGACCCGAGGTCGGTCAGTCCGGGGTATCGCGAAGTTGAGCTGATCTGGGAACGGTGAAACAGGCATGAGTCGCTATCTCGTGACCGGCGGGGCCGGATTCATCGGCAGCAACCTCGTGGATCGGCTGCTGGCCGACCGGCACGAGGTTACCGCGTACGACAACCTCTCGACCGGGCAGATCGATTTTCTGAAAACTGCGCGGTGGAGCGCGAACTTCCGGCTGGTCGAAGGGGACATGCTCGACCTGGAGAAGCTGACCGCGATCGCGAAGGGCCACGATTTTGTCTTTCACTTTGCCGCCAATGCCGACGTGAGATCCGGCACGGAGCACCCGCGGCGCGACCTCGAGCAGAACACGATTGCCACCTACAACGTGTTGGAGGCGATGCGTGCGAACGGAATCAAGGAGATCGGATTCTCTTCGACGGGTTCGATCTACGGCGAAGCGAAGGTCGTTCCGACGCCCGAGCACTGTCCGTTTCCAATCCAGACATCGCTTTACGGCGCGAGCAAACTGGCGGGCGAGGGGCTCATCGCGGCATACGCGGCGGGCTTTGGGTTCCGCGCGTTTATCTTCCGGTTCGTGTCGATCCTGGGCGAGCGCTATTCGCACGGGCACGTGTTCGACTTCTACCGGCAGCTCACGACCCATCCCGGGCACATCAAGGTGCTGGGGAATGGAAAGCAGCGCAAGAGCTACCTTTACGTGCAGGACTGCATGGATGCGATCTGCACCGTGATTGCCAAGGCCAGCGAGCCGGTAAACATCTACAATCTGGGGACGGAAGAGTACTGCGAGGTGAACGACTCGCTCGGCTGGATCTGCCAAAAGCT
This sequence comes from Tepidisphaerales bacterium, assembly GCA_038204465.1. Taxonomy (GTDB): domain Bacteria; phylum Planctomycetota; class Phycisphaerae; order Tepidisphaerales; family Tepidisphaeraceae; genus JBBRCX01. Next base: position 11,973 of record JBBRCX010000042.1, read on the forward strand.
GGGCGTGACGCCGGAGCGGCAATACAGCGGCGGCGACCGCGGGTGGATCGGAGACAATCCGTTCATCTTTCTGGATACCGCGAAGGTTCGCTCGCTGGGGTGGAAGCCGAAGCTGAGCATCCGCGAGGGCATTGAGAAGACGGTCGATTACCTCCAGGCGAACCCGTGGCTTTTCGAGCGCCGCCAGGCCGGCGCACGATTCGATTTGCAAGATGAAGAATTGCGTGTTTCGCAAGATCGACGGCGTCCAGGTGAAGGCGAACATGGTCTCTGAGGACGATGCACTGCTCAGCCCCGCAGCCGGGGCGGGATGGGGATCATGAAAGTCGCGGTTTGCGGGCTGTGGCATCTCGGGTGCGTGACGGCCGCCTGCCTTTCCAACGCCGGGAACCAGGTGGTTGGGCTGGACGTGGAAGAGGACGTGGTGGCGGCGCTGAAACTGGCCAAGCCTCCGTTGGAGGAACCGGGACTGTCGGACCTGATCGCGGGCGAGCTGCTGGCGGGGCGGCTTTCATTTACGAATGATCCGGCATTTGCGCTGCGCGACGCGGAGGTGCTGTGGGTCGCGTTCGACACTCCGGTCAATGAGCGCGATGAAGCCGACGTCAATTTCGTCCGGGCGCGGCTGGAGGCGATCAGGGACCACATTCGGCCGGGCACGCTGGTGCTGATCTCTTCACAGGTGCCGGTCGGCTTTACGCGCTCGCTGCGGATCGACTGGGCGGGAAAGAACCTGAAGTACGCGTATTCACCGGAGAATTTGCGGCTGGGGCGGGCAATCGAAGCATTTCGCAGGCCTGAGCGGGTGATCATCGGCCTGGACAACGCGGCCGACCGACCCCGGCTTGCCGAGCTGTTCATGGCGTTTTGCACGCGAATCGAATGGATGTCGCTGGAATCGGCGGAGATGACCAAGCATGCGTTGAACGCGTTCCTGGCGGTGTCGGTCACCTTCATCAACGAGTTGGCGCGGCTGTGCGAGGCGGTGGGGGCGGACGCGAAAGAAGTCGAGCGAGGCTTAAAGAGCGAGGGCCGCATTGGCCCCAAGGCCTATCTCGCGCCGGGAGCGGCGTTCGCGGGCGGGACATTGGCGCGCGACGTGCGGTTCCTGGTGCGCTTTGGCGAGCAACACGGGATCGACACGCCGCTGCTTGGGGGAATCCTTGCCAGCAACGATCAGCACAAGAGCTGGACGTGCGACAAGGTGCAGCAGTTGCTCGACGGCATCAGCGATCCGGTTGTCGCGGTGCTCGGGCTGACGTACAAGCCCGGCACGAACACGCTGCGCCGCTCGGCGGCGGTGGAACTGTGCGGATGGCTTCACCAGAAGGGGGTGAAGATCCAGGCGCACGATCCGGCGATCCGCGAGCTGCCGGCGGAACTCAATGGCAATCTCAGTCTCAAGCTGGTCGCGGCGGATGCGCTGCGCGACGCCGACGTGGCCGTCATCGCAACCGAGTGGCCTCATTATCGGGCGATGCGCGCGGAGGAGTTTGTGTCGGCAATGCGGCGGGCGGTGGTGATCGATCAGAACTGGTTCCTGGCCGAAGCGTTGGCCTCGGATCCGCGGATCCGCTACATCGCGACCGGCAAGGGCGCCGGCGTGTAAAACCTGCGACTCAACGGATGGGCTGAGCCTCACGGAAAGAGGAAGGCATGGAACTGTCAGGTCGTCGAGCGATCGTCACGGGGGCGAATCGAGGGTTGGGCCGCTCAATCGCCGAAAGCTTTGTCAAAGCAGGCGCGAGCGTGCTGATCACCGCGCGGGATGAGTCGCTGCTGGAGCAGGCGCGGGGGGAATTGGCGGGGCTTGCCAGGGCGGGTCAGCAGGTGCAGGCGTTGAGCGGGGACGTGTCCGATCCGGAGCACTGCGCGGCGGCGGTGGCACTGATGCGCGAGATGCCGGGCGACGCGACGGTGCTGGTGAACAATGCGGGGATTCTCGGGCCGACCGGCGCAATTGAGGAGATCGACTGGACGCAATGGGTGGAGGCGGTGCGGATCAACCTGTTCGGCACGGTGCTGATGTGCCGGGCGATCATCCCGATGTTTCGCAAGCGCGGGTACGGGAAGATCATCAACCTGTCCGGCGGAGGCGCGACCTCGCCGATGCCGCGATTCAGTCCGTACGCGGCATCGAAGGCGGCGGTCGTGCGCCTGACGGAGACGATGGCGGAGGAACTGAAGGAAGTGCACGTCGACGTAAATGCGATTGCGCCGGGCGCGGTCAACACGCGGATCCTTGACGAGGTGCTCGAGGCCGGACCGGAAAAGGTGGGGAAAGCGTTTTACGAGAAATCGCTCAAGCAGCGGGAGGAAGGGGGCGCGCCGCCGGAGAAGGGCGCGGCGCTGTCGGTGTTCCTGGCGTCCGCGGCAAGTGACGGCATCAGCGGGCGGCTGATCAGCGCGGTCTGGGACGATTGGATCAACCTGCCTAAGCGCAGGGAGCAGCTGGAAAAGAGCGACGTTTACACGCTGCGGCGGATCGTGCCGAAGGAGCGGGGACTCCAGTGGTGAGCGTTTGCCGGCATCGGCTCACAACCGCTCACAGGCGATTCACCGAAGCATGGCTGAATAGCCCCGGACAAGTAAGAATCATTCCCCTCTCAACACGTTCATGAAATCACTACGAATCGGCATCGTGGGGTGCGGCCTGATCGGCAACAAGCGGGCCAGGTCGATGACGGGGCATCGGCTCATCGCGGTAGCCGATAAGGATCTTTCGCGGGCGGAGCAACTCGCGCGGCAATATCCGGGTTGCACGGCGCTGGCGGACTGGCAGGCGCTGGTTCGGCGCGAGGATATCGATCTGGTTGTCGTCGCGACGACCAACGACATGCTGGCGCCGGTGACGCTCGAGGCGGTTCGCCATGGAAAGCACGTGCTGGTGGAGAAGCCGGCGGCGCGGAGCGCGGCAGAAATCGAGCCGGTGGTGAGGGCGGCGAAGGACGCCGGGGTCATTGTAAAAGTGGGCTTCAATCACCGATTCCATCCGGCGTTCATCAGGGCCAGGGAGATTTTCGACACGGGGGCGCTGGGCGAGATGATGTTCGTCCGCGCCCGCTATGGGCATGGCGGGCGCCTGGGGATGGAGAAGGAATGGCGGGGAAATCCCGAAATCGCGGGGGGCGGGGAGATGCTGGACCAGGGCGTGCACCTGATCGATCTGTCGCGCTGGTTCCTGGGAGACTTTGTCGAGGTGCAGGGCGCGGTGGGCACGTTCTACTGGGACTGGCCGGTGGAAGACAACGGCTTCGCGCTGCTGCGGACGGCGGGCGGGCAGGTGGCGTGGCTGCACGCGAGCTGCACGGAGTGGAAGAACCTGTTCAGCTTCGAGCTGTATGGGCGCGACGGCAAGCTCGCCATCGACGGGCTGGGGGGAAGCTATGGGCTGGAGCGGCTGGCATACTACAAGATGCTGCCGCAAATGGGTCCGCCGGAGACGACGATCTGGGAATACCCGGGAGAGGACCGCTCGTGGAACGTGGAGTTCGCATACCTGCTGGATTGCATTGAGCTTCGCCGGCAGCCAAGCGGCAATCTCGAGGACGCGCTGGCTACGTTGCGAGCGATTGGGGAGTTGTATAAAGCATCTGGAAAGAATGATTTACCGCGAAGGCGCGAAGGCGCGAAGAGCAAGCAGTAACATTTGTGCGCGGCGCACGCCCGGACCGGCGATGCGAGGGGGAGAGCCGGGATACGTGGAGTTGCTTTCGTGTTGGTGTGTTCAGCACGGGCGGGACGCCCGTGCCACAATGTGTTGCGTCGTGGGTGGTGATTGGCCATTTTGCACGGTGCGGGGCGGGTGATATCGTAGGCATGGTTGGAGGCCGCCGGAGAAGCTCATGATTATCACGCGTAGCCCGCTGCGCATTTCGCTGGGTGGGGGCGGGACGGATCTGCCCTCCTACTACAAGCGTCACAGCGGGTTTCTCATCGCGGCGGCGATCGACAAGTTCGTCTACATCACGCTCCATCAGACGTTCCAGCCGGGGCTCATCATCAAGTATTCCAAGATGGAGCACTGCCAGAGCATCGACGAGGTGCAGCATCCCATCATCCGCGAGGCGCTGCGGCTGGTGGGGATCTGCGACCCGCACCTGGAGATGACCAGCATGGCGGACATCCCGGCGGGCACGGGGCTGGGCTCGTCCGGGAGCTTCACGACCGCACTGCTGAAGGCGCTTCACGCGTACAAGAAAAACATCGTGCACCCGCAGGAACTGGCGGAGCAGGCTTGCCAGATCGAGATCGAGCGGCTGAAGGAGCCGATTGGCAAGCAGGACCAGTACATCGCGGCGTATGGCGGGCTGACGTGTTTCCAGTTCCTTCCGAACGGTCACGTGGAGGCGGCACCGCTGAAGATCGACCCGGAGACGCTGTACAACCTGGAGGACAATCTGCTGCTGTTTTTCACCGGGTACAGCCGGGCGGCGGGAAGCATTCTGAAGGAGCAGGACGAGAAGAGCCGCCAGAGCAACAAGGACATGACGGACAATCTCCACTACGTGAAAGACCTGGGTTACCAGAGCCAGGAGGCGCTGGAGGTGGGGGACCTTCACAAGTTCGGGGAGCTGATGAACGTGCACTGGGAGCGCAAGAAGCACCGCAGCGGCGGGATGAGCAACCCGGACATCGACCGCTGGTACAAGCTCGCGATGGAGAACGGCGCGCTGGGCGGCAAACTGATCGGCGCCGGGGGCGGCGGCTTCCTGATGTTCTACGCCGACGACAAGACGAAGCTGCGGCATGCGCTGACGCAGGGCGGGCTGCGCGAAGTGCGATTCCGCTTCGACTTCGAGGGTACCAAAGTCGTCATCCAGTGAGACGGGAGCGCGATGGGACTGGCTGTCGAAGTGGGGGTGCTGTCGTCCTTCAAGGATGAAGACCCCGACGGCGCGGAATGGTTGCGAGAGTGCCTGCAGAAGGTGAACAAGGCGCTGGTTCGCCATGGTCTGCCGACGCATGAAGAGCCGGAGGATCTGCCGGAGTTGCCCGCGCCGAGGGCCATGGGCGGTTTTCCGTACTCGTTTCTGCACCACCTGCGGCGCTTCGCCGCACATGCGTGGGAGTATCCCGGTCGCGAACCCGGGCCCTTCGCGGCCGATGCCGAGCCGGCGCAAGACGCGGTCGTGGAGAAGCAGACGGCGCGGATGGTGAGTCACCTGCTGTGCCACTCCGACGCCGAAGGCTTCTACGTGCCGATTGACTTCAGGCCGATCCTGGAAGGCGATGAAGAGGATCCGATTCCCGGCGGAGTTTTCGGATCGAGTTACCGGCTGCTCGAGGAGTTGATCAGCGTTGGCCCACGGCTGGGGGTCCGGCTCGAGATGAACGACCTGCCGGAGGAGGAAGCGGCACGGCTGGCGGAGGAGTCGAACTGGAGGGAGCACGGGCCATTGTCGATCGAGAGGATGGTCTGGTTCACGCTCTTCGAAGCGGCGAAGGCGAGCATCGATCACGGCACCGCGATCTGCTTCATGTAAAGGTCCGGGTCGGCATGACAGACATCTCTCAAGTTCCAGTCGCACTACTCGCGTTTCGGTGTCGGCGCAGAATTGCTGCGTCCTTTCACCTTAAATCATCGCCTGCTCTTCCTCGCACGAGCCCTTGGTGACTTCTTCCTGGCGGGCGAGGGTCGCCTGTTGGCATTCTTATCCGCGCGGGTGTTCTCGTGTCGATCCCTCCGGGTGGAACTCTTTCGCTGCCGGTGAGCTCGCTGGTCTTCAGCGAGCACATTGCGCAGCGCCTTATTCAGTAAAGCTTGGACCTCGGGCCCCTCCGGATCCTTTTCAAATGCTTCGTTCCAACCGGCGGGCGCCGAGACAGCAATGATCCGCTCGATCAATACTTTCTGTGATTTCCGCTTCTTCACTGGAAACCTCACCTCCTCCGAATCCGACTTGGTTTCGGCTCTCGAGAATCCAGTACAGGCATCCTCTGCTCATTTCTGAATCAACTCCTCGAGAGTTCGGCATTTACCATGACGGTGGATCATCGCGTGGCAATTGGCACAGACAATTGCGAGATCAGCTAAACGCGTTTCCCGCCGTCCTGTGGGCGAACTGAGCCTCTCCCGGTGGTGGACCTGAGCATACTTTTTGCCCAGTCGACCGTAGACGTTTTCAAAATCAAAGCTGCAACCGGGGACTTCACAAATCAAACGACCTCCACCGGCTCTAAGGGCGTGCTTAACTTTTTCATCCCGAAGTCGTTGATCCCGCGTTCTATGCAGCGTTGACCTCCGACGAACTTCGCCCTCGATGCGAACCATGGCACCGTCGGTGTCGGCCTCGCCTGGTCCTGCCACTCCGTCCGGTCGTATGTCAGGATTGGCGATCAGCCGCCGTACGGCCTCGACATCAACCGAAAAGATCGGCTGGTGAGCTTTCAATGATCTGACGAGAACCGGAGGCAACGACGATCGCGGAATCCGGTTCTTGTCCACCAGCCACACAACTTTCCTTTGATGTGGGTAGTGATCCTTTTTATTGACCCTTGAGTATCTGTACTGCCCACGGAATTCGCCGATGTATACGGCGCCATCTTCGGGTGACGGGACCAGGACAAAGTCGCCGGGGTTAACACGGTTGACGAGCGTGTTGAGTGCCCCAGCACTGTAACCTAACGCGGGACTGCCATTGGTTTGGTTCGCTCGCAGGGCTGCCTTGATTTGCTCATGGTCCTTTCCAGCAAGACTGCCGATTTTCGGCCATCCGAGGGCTACAAGATCTCCCTTCAAAAACTCGGAGATTCTCGCGATGTAGTGCGGATTAGGCCGGACGACCCAAGCCTTCTTCGTTTTCTCCATAGTTCCCCACGTGCGCAAGTGAGTCCCAACGTGCGCTTACGATGCTTTGGAATCCAGGCCGACCAAGCTTTGATGATCTTAACCGCTTGCGGAGCGTGTGACACTGCGTCCGAACCTCGATCTTGTCGCGGCGGTGATTGAAGCCCCGAAGCACATTCCGCTCCTCCTTGGGTGCAGCGGCGGCTTTACTCGAGTTCCTCAAACATCCTTTGCGATCTCGACGGCGTCGGCTAAAAGCTTCAGGCATGGTTTTAGTGTCGACGCTGAACATCGCCGGAGTCCCCGTCGCTTTGCTCGCTGGCGGACTGGCGACGCGGCTGCGGCCGATTACTGAAACCATCCCGAAGGCGCTGGTGGAGCTGGCGGGGAAGCCGTTCATCGATCATCAGCTGGCGCTGCTGCACCGCAACGGCATTCGGCGGGTGGTGATGTGTCTCGGGCATCTGGGCGAGCAGGTGGAGACGCATTGCGGGGATGGGTCGCGCTTCGGGATGAAGCTGGCATATTCGTACGACGGTGAGAAATTGATTGGGACTGGCGGGGCACTGCTCCGCGCGGCGCCGCTGCTGGGCGACGTGATCTGGGTGATGTACGGCGACTCGTACATGGACATCGATTATCGGGCGGTGCTCGAGCATTTCGAGCGGTCAGACGCGCAAGGTTTGATGGTGGTGCTGCGCAACGGCAACCGCTGGGACAGGAGCAACGTCGTATTTCGGGAGGGGAAGCTGCTGCGTTATGATAAGCGCGAGCAGACGCCGGAGATGGACTACGTCGACTATGGCGTCGCAATCCTGCGGGCGGAGGCGTTGAAGCGGATTCCGGCGGATCGCCCGTTCGACCTGGCGGAGCTGTACACGGCGTTGGTGGCGGAGGGGAAGATGGTGGGCTTCGAAGTGAGCAATCGCTTCTATGAGATCGGCACGCCGGCCGCATTGGAAGAGGCGCGGCGGTACCTGCTGAGCACGCGAGGTTGAACGGCGGGCGCGGGCGAAGGAGCGTGAGTGTCTTTCACGACGGACTACATCAACGAGGCGGCGCAGATCCTGGCGAAGCTCGACGTCGGCGCGATCGACCGCACGGTGGAAAAGCTGGTGGAGACGCGGAGGCGCGGCGGCCGACTGTTTTTTCTCGGGGTGGGCGGAAGCGCGGCGAATGCGTCGCACGCGGTGAACGACTTTCGCAAGATCGCCGGCTTCGAAGCTTACGCGCCTACGGACAACGTGAGCGAGCTGACCGCGCGGGTAAACGATGAGAGTTGGGAGAGCGTGTTCGTGAGCTGGCTGAAGGGCAGCCGGTTGAACCGGAACGACGCGATCTTCGTGCTGTCGGTGGGCGGCGGCGATCTGGAGAGGAACATCAGTCCGAATCTCGTGCGGGCCGTGCAGCATGCCAAGGAAGTGGGGGCGAGCGTCTGCGGCGTGGTCGGACGAAACGGCGGGTACACCGCGAAGATGGCGGATGCGTGCGTTGTGATCCCGACGGTAAATCCCGACAACATCACGCCGCATTCCGAAGCGTTTCAGGCGGTGATCTGGCACCTGTTCGTCTCGCACCCGTCGCTGAAGGCGGCCCAGACGAAGTGGGAATCGAGCGTGAAATAGGGCCCTGTACCGAGGCTCGCAGTGACACCATGTCTGATCTTCAACCGGCTGTATTTCTGGACCGCGATGGGGTGATCAACCGCGCGACCGTGCGCGGGGCGACGCCTTATCCACCGGCGAAGGTGGAGGACGTGGAGATTCTGCCGGGGGTGCGCGAGGCGCTGGCGCGGCTGGATGGGCTGGGGTTGCCGCTGATCGTGGTGACCAATCAGCCGGACGTTGCGCGGGGGACGCAGACGCGCGAGGTCGTTGAGGCGATCAATGCGGTGCTGATGCGCGAGCTGCCGCTGGCGGGAGTTTACACCTGCTATCACGACAACGCCGATGCTTGCGCCTGCCGCAAGCCGAAGGACGGACTGCTGCGCGAAGCGGCGAAGGCGCACGGAGTGGACCTGTCGAAAAGCTTCATGATCGGTGATCGCTGGAGCGACGTCGCGGCAGGGGAGGCGGCGGGATGCCGGACGTTTCTGATCGATCTGCCCTACAGCCAGTGCGAACGATGCGAGCCGGATTACAAGGTGGCGGATTTGCCGGAGGCCGCGAAGCGGGTCGAGCAATTGATGCGCGCACCACAGGAGCGTAAGTTAGCTGCGCCGCGAAACGCGGTTGCGGTGCAGGAGCCTGACATGAAGCCCGACGTGAAAAAGTTGAGGGTGAAGATCTTCGCCGACGGCGCCGACCGGGCGGGCATGGTGGAGATGGCGAAGAAGCCGCACATCGCGGGGTTGACGACGAACCCGACGCTGATGCGCAAGGCCGGGATCAGCGACTACCGCGCGTTCGCCAGGGACATTCTGAAGGCGATCCCGGACAAGCCGATCAGCTTCGAAGTCTTCTCGGATGATTTCAAGGAGATGGAGCAGCAGGCGCATGAGATTGCGTCGTGGGGCGAGAACGTTTACACCAAGATCCCGGTGACGAATACCAAGGGCGAGGCCGCGTACGCGTTGATCCGCCGGCTGGCGAAGGCGGGAGTGAAGCAGAACGTGACGGCGCTCATGACATTGTCGCAGGTGCGCGATGTTTCGGCGGCGCTGGCGGACGGGCCGGCGTCGTGCGTGTCGGTGTTTGCGGGGCGCATCGCGGATACGGGGCGCGACCCGGTTCCCTTAATGTCGGCGGCGGTGGAGATGCTGAGGCCTTATCCGCATCAGGAGCTGATCTGGGCGAGTCCGCGCGAGCTGCTCAACATTTTCCAGGCGGATGCGATCGGGTGCCAGATCATCACGGTGACCAATGACGTGCTGAAGAAGCTCGAATTGGTGGGGAAGGACCTGGGGGCGTATTCGCTGGATACGGTGAAGATGTTTCACAGCGATGCGGCGGGCGCGGGGTTTTCGCTTTAGGACTTTTTCGCGGTGCGTGAATCGCGAAAGGCGAGCCTCCTCGAGCGGCCGGGTGAACCGGGATAGATGTTCAATCGCGCGGCGCGACTTTAGAATCCGCCGCACATGGGTGGTCCGGGGCCCTTAGTCGCAGTCGTCACACCTTCCTTTAATACGGGCCCGTTTGTTGGCGATGCGGTCAGAAGCGTTCTGGCGCAGGACTATCCGCGCCTCGATTATCTGGTGATGGACGGAGCGTCGACGGATGGAACGCTGCAGGTGCTGCGGGACTTCAAGGATCGCGTGAGGTGGATCTCGGAGCGCGACCGCGGCCAGGCGGATGCGATCAACAAAGGGTTTGCCCGCACGCAAGGCGACATCCTCGGGTGGCTCAACTCGGATGACACCTATGCGCCGGGCGCTGTTCGAGCGGCGGCGGAGTTTTTTGAGTCACATCCGGACGTCGCGCTGATCTACGGCGACGCGGAGTTCATCGACGCCGCGGGAGTGCGCTTCGGGCGCTGCGCGCATGTGGAGCCGTTCGACCTTCATCGCCTGCGGCATTACACCGATTTCATCGTTCAGCCGGCGGCGTTCTTTCGACGGTCGGCTTTCGACGCGGTGGGTGGACTGGACGCATCGCTGAACTGGGCGATGGACTATGACCTGTGGCTGAAGATCGCCGAACGATTTTCGGCGGCGTACCTGCCGCGGGTGATGGCGAACTACCGGTGGCTGAGCGACAACAAATCCGCGGCGGGGGGCTGGGCGCGGCTGAATGAAGTGGAGCAAGTGGCGCGGCGTCATGGGCACACCATGCCGGCGTACTTCCGGCTCGAGCAGATCAATCTCTATCTGCAGGAAGCGCGGCAAGCGCTGCGCGACCGGAGGCCGTTCGAGAGCGCGCAGCCGCTGCAGCGCGCGGCGGGGACCTTGCTGTCTTCGCCGCGGGCGATGGTGAGCTTGCTGTCGCCTCACACCTGGCGGGTCATTCATACGGGGAAAATCCTTCGCGCCCGCGCCGCTGGGTCTCACGTCAGAAATCGAGGGTCGAGAGCCGAATGATCCGCTCGATCTTCCTGGACATCCTCGGGCCGATCCTGGCGCTGGTGCTGCTGGGCGCGCTGATGCGCCGGAAGTTCAAGATCGACATCGGGACGCTGAGCAAGTTGAACATCTACCTGTTTACGCCGGCGTTTTTGTTCAACGAGGTGAGTCACAGCGCGTTGTCGTGGTCGGAGATGGGCGGCGTGGTGACGATCACGGTGCTGCAGGTGGCGACGCTGGGCGCGCTGGTGTGGGGAATCGGGCGGGCGCTGCGGATCCATCATCGAACGCTGGCGGCGATCGCGATGGCGGTGATGTTCTACAACAGCGCGAACTACGGCCTGCCGCTGGCTTCATTGGCTTTTCCCGGCGGCGCAAGCTCCGTGCGCGACGGGGGAGCGGTGCAGGCGTTCGTCGTCTTCAGCCAGAACATTCTCACGTACACGGTGGGGCTGTCGATCGCGGCATGGGCGGGGAGCGGAAATCTGCGCGGTGCGGCGGGAGCGTTTTTCCGGTTGCCGGTCGCGCCGACGATCGCGCTGGCGCTGGGGGCGCGGTGGTGGATTCATTCGGGGCACGCGCTGCCCGATTTGATCGAGAAGACGGCCGGGTATCTCGCGAATGGGCTGGTGCCGACGGCGCTGCTGACGGTGGGAGCGCAGATGGCGGTGAAGCCGCGGTGGCCGCGCTGGCGGCCGATCTCGATGGTGCTGGTGCTGCGGCTGATTTTTGGTCCGATTCAAATGGCGGCGCTGTTGTATGGCCTGCATTTGACCGGGTGGAAGCCGGTGGATTTGTGGCCCTGGCCGGCGGAGAGTTTGATTCTGACAGCGGCGGTTCCGACGGCGATCTCCACGCTGCTACTGACGCTGGAGGTGGGAGGCGATGCGGACCTGGCGGCGGACTGCGTGTTCTGGACGACGGTGTTTTCATGTCTGACGATCACGATCTGGCTGGTGATACTGCGGTGGGGAATGGGGTGAGAGTGAGGCGTAGAGCAGCGTGTGCGTTTGCGAAACAGAAGTTGCTCAAAACGGTAAGTGGCCCTGCACGGGCCAGACGCCCGTGCTACGACGTAGGACGCCCGTGCTACGCGTGGGTTCGCATTCGTTTCAGGTGCGGGCGCGCTTGAAGTTGGGGCGCTGGGAGAGGGTTACCAGCTTGGACCACCAGCGCATCAACTGGACGGAGAAGTAGGCGATGGGGAGCAGGAGCAGCAGGAGGGCTGCGTCCAACAGGTCGACATAGGCGGCGACGAAGCAGGCGTCGTAGACGATGAGCCAGAGCAGGCCGTAGAGCATCGCCTTCTGTCCGGCGCTGCGCGGATCGGGGCTGGCGCGGCGAAAGTACCAGGCGATCAGGGCATAAAGTGCGGCGGCGGCGAAGGGGAGGGCCAGCTCCGGGCGGACATCGAGGGCTTCGAGCATTCCGACGCCGCGCGAGCGCATTCGCGCGGTCGCGAGGGCTGCGATCGAGATCGCGTCGACCGCGCCCAGCCCGCCGAGCAGAGTCCACCAGTGGATGCGCGTGAGGGGCGGGCGTTTTTCTTCCCAGCGATAGGCAACAGCGGAGAGGATCGTCACGTGGTTCAAGAGCAGGAGGGGGTGCCAGATGAGCGGCACGTAGGGAGAGGGGATCAAGGCGTGGAAGAAACGGATCAGCCCGAGCGTAATGAGGCCCAGGGCGACCAAGTATTTGCCGGCCAGGTCGTAGAAGGAGATGAGCATGCCGGTGCAGAGCACGAGGACGAAGCTGCGCCAGTCGTGCGTTGTGGCGGAGTAGATTGCGCCGGCGATCAGCGCCATGAGAATCAGGAAGGCACAGACGGCATGGGCGGTGAGGAGGCCGACGCGGCCGCTGGGCAGCGGGCGATGGGCGGCGATCTGGCTGTCACGGCGGCGGTCGATGATGTCGTTGAGGCTCATCCCGAATCCGTAGAGGCCGACGGAGATCGCGGCGACGATGAGCAGATGCAGGGCGTCGAGGCGGACGCTACCCGGATGCTCGGTCCCGGCGCGGAGCCGGGCCGCGAGCAGCACCGTGCAGAAGCTGTCGGCAATGGCGGTGAAGACAAGAGCCATCCGGGTAAGCTGCAGGACGCTGAGCAGACGTTGGGAGAGAGATTGGGGCATCGAGCGGGATCAAGTTAAAACGTATCGGAGCAAATGCAAAGGCGGGCGCAAAATGCCCGAGCTTTTACTTTTGCCCGGGTCGGTTTTACCTTTGGCGGGCGATGAGCACACAGGCGCCGGCGGCGATCTCGGTGAAGCTTCCGCCGGACATCACGGTGGCAATCCTGGCGGCCCGGTTCAACGCGGAAATCGTGGACGAACTGTTGGCGGGGTGCATCGGAAGGTTCAAGGCGCTTGGATTGGAAGGGGAGCGGGTGCAGGTTCACCGGGTGCCGGGGGCGTTCGAGCTTCCGCTGGCGGCGAAGGTCCTGGCGGAATCGGGACGGTATGCGGCGATTGTCTGCCTCGGCTGTGTGATCCGCGGCGATACGCCACACTTCGACTATGTCGCGGGGGAATGCGCGCGGGGGGTACAGCAGGTGGGATTGGAGCGGACGCTGCCGGTGATTTTCGGCGTGTTGACGACCCATACACGCGAGCAGGCCCTGGAGCGGATCGGCGGCAGCCACGGACATGCAGGCGAACGCGCCGCGGACGCGGCGGCCGAGATGATCAGCTTGATCCATGGGATCAGAAACAGCTGAGATGTGCCCATTCGCCTCTACCATCGCGGGGCAAATTCGCTATTTTACCGGGTCATCGAGCGGGCATCTGATATAAAGCCCATCGATTGGGCCGACCATTCGGTGTCCGAATCGGGGCTATAGGGATTTTGTTCGATGGACGGGCAGGCGCCGCCAGCCACCATGTATCGGCATGTCGTGTTTACCGAGCCGATCACCGGCTTCGGACCGGTCGTCAATTTCACTCCGGCTGGTTCGGCTGCGGCCATCATGGAGAAGGCATCGCTGACGGCGGAGGACGCTTCGTTTGTGCGGTGGATCTTTGACGAAGCCGGCCTGCACTTTCGCCATTACAAGACCGAGACGCTGAGCCGGCGAATTCCGGCCTGCCTGCGATCATTGCGGGTTGCCTCCATCACGCAGGCGCGGGCGTTGATCCAGCGACAACCGCAATTGCTCCAGGTGGCGCTGAGCGCGCTGATCATCGGCGTGACCAGTTTTTTCCGCGACGCCGCGGTGTTCGCAGCGTTTCGGGAGCGGGTGATTCCGGAGTTGGCAAAGGGCCTGGGTGATCGCACCTCCGCACTGCGGGCGTGGAGCGTGGGTTGTTCCGATGGGGCGGAGCTGTATTCGGTGGCGATGCTGCTGGGCGAGCGTGGGTTGCTGGCCCGGAGCCAACTGCTTGGGACCGACTGCCGGCCGGATGCGATCAAGCAGGCGGCGGAAGGGGCCTTCGAGCCATCGGCGGTGCAGGCAGTGCCGCGTGAACTGCTGGAGCGATATTTCGAATTTAACGGATCGCACTGGGGGGCGCGGCCGGAGTTGCGGAATGCCACGCGGTGGCGGCGTGCGAACGCGCTTGCGGTTCACGAGCCGGGGGAGTGGGACATGATTCTGTGCCGGAACATGGGGATTTATCTGCAGCCGGACGCGGTCGGCCGGTTGTGGGCCCGTTTCGAAACAGCGTTGCGTCCGGGCGGATTCCTGGTGCTGGGCAAGGCCGAGAGACCGGTCGGAGCGCGATCATTGTCGCTGTTCGCACCGTGCATTTACCGCCGCGACCAGGATTGACGTGTTGTTGAAGCTGGATCATCCGATCGGTCAGAGGCGGCCGCCGTTGTGGGCGGGAATCCTCACGGCTTGCGCGCTGGCCGGGCTGATGGCTTACCTGTGGTTGAGCCTGACGGGCAGCCGGTTTTTGCCGGTGGGCTACGGCGTGCCGCTGGTGATCATCGCGCTGTTCCGCAGCCGGCGGCTGCTCTGGGCCACCGCGCTCACGTTTGCGCTGATCACATTGCTCAAGCTGCATTGGGTTAGCTCCAACCCAATGAAAGAAGATCTGCGGCAGCAACAGTACAACCTGTGGATCGCGGGAATGGTGCTGCTGGACCTGCTGGTGGTGACCAGCATCGCCCACATCTGGATTTCGACGGCGTATCGCCTGAATCGCCGGAACATCGAGCTTGAAACCAGCAATGCCGACCTTGCGGCGCGCGAGGAGGAGATCGCGCGGCAGAACGAAGAGCTGCAATCGCAGGCGGAGGAACTGGAGCGTCAGAGCGAAGAGCTTCGGGTGACGAACGACGAGTTGGCTCGGCGGGAGCGAACGCTGGAGGTGCTGCTGACGCTGTCGCGTTCGCTGACGACCGACCTGACGAGTGGCGACACGATGTCGAAGATCTGCGAGACGCTGAGCCTGCTGGTGAATTCGAGCACGGCGGCGTCGGCAATCCTGGAGCAGAAGGGGAACCAGGTGGTGGTGAAATGCCACCATGGCTTCGGCCCCGAGGGGATGGAAAACAGTTCCATTCCTCTCGAGAGCTCGTTCGCTTCTCTGGTGTTGACCCGCGGCCGGACGGGGTATCTCGACGACATCAGCCTGCGGCCGGACCTGCGGATCCCCCAGCCCAGGTCGGGCGAACCGTTGCGATGCGTGCTCGCGTCGCCGCTGCGGGTGGGAGGCTGGCCGATCGGCACGCTGGAGGTGTACAGCCATCAGCCTTGCAGCTGGACTGACGAGCAGATTGCGCTGGTGGAATCACTGGCGGCGCAGACGTCGGTCAGCATGGAGGCGGCACAGCTGTTCGACAGCATCAACCAGGAGCGGCGGCGATTCGAGACCGTGTTGAAGACGGTGGCGTTCGGGATCGCGGTTGCCAATGAGGACGGGAGTGAAATCCATCTGAATCCCGCCGGCGCGCTGATGTTCAATCTGCCGGTTGATGCGAACCTTGCTGACCGATCCGTACTTGCGGGTTGGCAGATATTCAAGGATGGGAAGCCGATGGTCATGGAGCAGGCGCCTTTGTTCCGGGCTTTGCATGACGCCCAGGAGACGCGCTCGACGGAGCTGGAGATGATCTCGGATTCGGGGCGGCACCTGGTGTTGCTCGTGAACGCGGCGCCCATTCGGGACAAGTCTGATCGCGTGGTGGGGGCGGTGGCGGCGTTCGCGGACATTACCCCGCAGAAAGATCTGCAGCGCGAGCTGGATTCGCGCCGGCGCGAGGCGGAAGAGGCGTCGGTGCGCAAGACGCGATTCCTTGCGGCAGTGAGCCATGACATCCGCACACCGGCGAATGCGATCAGCCTGCTGGCGGAACTGATCCGCCGGACCGCGGCGAACCCGGCGCTGATTACCGAGGTGCCGGAACTGGCGCGGGAACTGCATGGGAGTTCGATGTCGCTGGTGAACCTTCTCAGCGACGTGCTGGACGTGGCGCGGTTTGACTCGGGGACAGTGGGCATCCAGGAGAGCGAGTTCCCGGTGGGCGAATTGCTGGCGGAGGAGTATCGGCGGATGTTGCCGCTGGCGCGAGAGAAGGGGCTGACGATGGAGGTGCAAGCCCCGGAAGGGCCGCTATGGCTTCGCAGTGACCGCATCAAGCTCTCGCGCGTGATCGGCAACCTGGTGGGCAACGCCATCAAATTCACCGAAAAGGGATCGGTGCGGATCGAGGGCCGGCGGATGGAAGATGGACGGGCGCAGATCCGGGTGACGGACACCGGCGTGGGCATCGCACCGGAGCACCAGGCGCACATCTTTGATGAATTCTTCCAGTTGCGCAACCCGGAGCGTGACCGGAACAAGGGTTCCGGACTTGGGCTGACGATCTGCAAGCGACTGGTAGATGCGATGGGGGGCGAGTTATCGGTGCAAAGCACGCCGGGGCAGGGCAGCACTTTTATGGTGACGATACCGACGCTGGACGGGATCGGCTCGTCGCTGCCCGGTTGATCGAGTGAGGCCGCGATCTTGTACGGGCCGGCAGCCGGCGCCGCGGTTCATTCCAGCAATTCCAATTCAGCGGGCGTGAGGGCGGCGGCCTGGCGGGTGAGGTTCATCAACGCCTGGTGAGTGCCGACGTCCTGGTTCGAGAGGGGAGTGCGCTGCAGGTAGTTGCCGTCGGACTGCATGTCCCAGGCCTGTCGGCGGTCGCTGAGCATGACGTGCAGAATCTCCCAGCAGCGCTGCCGCAGCGCGGGCTGCTCGATCGGCACCACCGCCTCGACCCGCGCCAGAAGATTGCGGTACATCCAGTCGGCGGACCCCATGAAGAAGTCGCCGCCCGCCGGCGAATCGGCGCCGTTGCGGAAGTAGAAGATGCGTGAGTGCTCGAGGAAGCGCCCGATCACCGAGATCACGCGGATGTTTTCGCTGAGTCCTTTGACGCCCGGCCGCAGCGTGCAGAAGCCGCGGACGATCAGGTCGATGGACACGCCGGCCTCAGAAGCGCGATACAGGGCCCGGCAGATCTTCCGCTCCTCGAGGCTGTTCATCTTCGCGACGATCCGGGCCGGCCGGCCTTTTTTCGCATGCTCGATCTCGCGATCGATCATCTCCAGGAAGCGCGACTGCATGTTCACCGGCGCGACGAGCAGCTTGCGGTAATCGCGCTTGAGCGAGCGCCCGGTGAGGTAGTGGAACAATTCGACGAGGTCGCGAGTGATCGGCGGGTCGCAGGTGAATAGCGCGAGGTCGGTGTAGGTCCTGGCGGTCACCGCGTGGTAATTGCCGGTGCCGATGTGTGCGTAGCAGCGGATGCCGTCGGGGTCCTGGCGCACCACCAGCGCCGTCTTGGTGTGCGTCTTGAGCCCGATGATTCCGTAGACGACGTGCACGCCCGCCTTCTCCAGGGCGTTGGCGACGAGGATGTTGCGCTCCTCATCGAATCGCGCCTTCAGTTCCACCAGGCAGACCACCTGCTTGCGCGCCTCGGCGGCCCGGATGAGGGTGCTGATGAACGGGCTGGCGTCGCCCGTGCGGTAAAGCGTCATCTTGATCGCGAGCACGCGCGGGTCGGCGGCGGCATCCTTGATGAAGCGCTCCACGCTGCCGGAGAAGCTCTCGTAGGGCATGTGCACCAGCACGTCGCCATGGCGGATGACGGAGAAGATATCGGCGTCTTCATCGGCGAAAGCAGCGGGAATCACGGGCGTCCACGCCTCGTACTTCAGCTCGGGGCGGGGGAGATCGACGATGGGCCGGAGGTCTTCGTAGTCTAATTCGGCGGGCATTTCGTAGACGTCGGCGGCGGAGAGCTGCAGCTCGCGGGTGAGGAACTCGAGCATCCACGAATTCGGGTCGGGCCCATGTTCCAGCCGCACCACCTTCGCGAAGCGCCGCTGCCGCAGTTCTTCCTCCATCAGCTCGAGGAGGTCGTCCGCTTCTTCCTCGTCGCGCTCCAGGTCGGCGTTGCGGGTGACCCGGAAGCGCATCACGTCGACCACGGCCATGTCCGGGAACAGGTCCTGCAGGTTGTGGCGGATGATCTCCTGGAGGCTGACGAAGCGCATGGAAGTGGCGCCGCCCGCGTCGTCGATGCGCACCCATGCCGGGAGCACCTCCGGCACTTTCACCCGGGCGAACAGATTGTCATGGCGGTCGGGGTGGTGCAGGATCACGCCGAGCGACGTCGAGAGGTTTGAAATGAACGGGAAGGGGATTCCCGGATCGACCGCGAGTGGGGTGAGGACCGGGAAGACATTGGCTCGGAAGTATCGAATCGCCGCGACGCGTTCGGCATGTGTCAACTCTTCCCAGGTCAGGAGGAAGATGCCGTTGTGCGTCAGTTCCGGGCAGAGGACTTCGGTGTAACACCGGGCCTGCTGGTGCAGCATCGGGCGGACGGCGTTTCGGATCGCGGCAAGCGCCTGGGCCGGCGCGAGGCCGTCGGGCGTGGGCGCGATGCTTCCGGCGGCGATCTGGCGTTTGAGGCTGCCGGCGCGCTTCATGAAGTATTCGTCGAGATTGGTGGTGAAGATGCCCAGGAAGCGCACGCGTTCCAGAAGAGGGGTGCGTGGGTCCAGTGCTTCATGCAGCACGCGCGCGTTGAATGCCAGCCAGCTCAGGTCGCGATTGAGAAATTCGCTCGGCGGCGCTTCGGCGGGCACGTTCGTTTCGGGGCGAGGCGCAACCGTGATCGCGGACGCGGCGGCCCTGGTCGCGGAAGGCACGTCCTGTGCGGGGATGCGAGCCATGAAGCAATTACCTCAGTCCCGGATGAATCGGCTGCGCCTCAATCAGTTTAGCGAGCGGGGGACGCCGCGTTAATCGACGATTGTCAGCGACGCGCTCACAGGCTCGGCGCGTCGTACGTCTATGCGAGCCTGCGCAATTGTGAGGGCTTCATTGACCAGAGCAGCTGCGGCGCGATCTGTTCAGCCCTGGAGCGCCTTGCGTCGCGCCAGGTCGTCGCGAAGGAATTGCTTGAAGGTCGGGACGCGCTTCTGCTCCCAGGCCGACTCGATGGCCTCCGCGATCGATCGGTTTGCCTGCATCAACTCGCCGAAGGCGCGCGATTCGCGGGAGCCGGGCGGCGGTTGGATGTGTCCATCGTGAGTGTCGGCGCGGAAGAGATATCCGCGGCCGTCGGGGGCGCGATCGACGATCAGCTTCATGTGCGGATAGGAACGGTTGCCGAGGCGCAGCGCGTAACGGGCCGGCGAGGGCGCCGAATCGCGCTCGAATACGGCGGCGTCGAAGAATTCCGCAGGGGGAGCCGAGCGCAGCGTCGCGAGCCGCGATCGAACCGCCGACGGGGGCGGCCCCGAATAGGCGTTTGAAAGGTAGATGTCGATTGCCTGCCAGACCGCCGACGGTGATGGTTTTTCCCAATTCACGGCCGCACCTTTTGGGTTTTCGCGGGCGCGCGATTTGATCCCACAGCTTTGGTTATTATAACACGTCGGCGGGCGGGCGGAGGTTTGATGGCCGGAGCGAGACGCGACGTGCTGGTGGTCGAGGACGACCCGGAGATCAACGGCCTGGTGGGCGCGTACGCGGAGATTACGGGGTTCGGCTATCGCTCGGCGCCGGACGGGGCGAGCGCTTTGGACGAAGTTCGCCGCGACCCGCCCGCCCTCATCGTGCTGGACCTGATGCTCCCGGACCTGGATGGCTTTGAGGTTTGCCGGCGGGTGAAGTGCGAGCCGGGCAATCTGCGCATCCCCGTCATCATCCTGACCGCGCTGGACACCGAGAAATCGCGGCTCGAGGGATTGCGCTGCGGGGTTGTCGATTACCTGACCAAGCCGTTCGACCCCGAGCGGCTGATGGAGAGCCTTTCGCGGCACGGAGGCAACGGGCAAGCGAAACGTTAGCCCGGAGGCGAATCGCCCTGCGCCTCCCGCTTGCGCTGCAGCGGCAGGGAGACGACGAAGCGAGAACCGCCGCCGAGCTTGCTGTCCACATCGATCGCGCCGCCGTGGTCCTGAACGATCCCATAGCTGATGCTCAGGCCGAGTCCGGTCCCTTCGCCCGGCGGCTTGGTGGTGAAAAAGGGATCGAAGATCTTGTCGAGCACCTGGGCCTCGATGCCCGGTCCGCGATCGATCACTTCAATCCGTGCATGGCCGTTTTCGGCGGCGGTCCGAACGGTGACGGTCCCGCCTTCGGGAGAAGCATCGATGGCGTTGGCGACGAGGTTCAGAATCACCTGGTTGATCTTCGCCGGGTAGCAGGGGACCCGCGGCAGTGTGCCCAGTTCAGTTGCGAGGCGGACCTGCTTCTTGCGGGCGTGGCCAACGATGATGTTCATGGTCGATTGCACGCCGGCGTTCAGGTCGGCCTCCTGCAGATCGCTCTCGCCGAGGTGGGCAAAATCGCGGAGGTCTCTGACGATCTGCTGGATTCGCTTGAGTCCGTCGCGCGAGCGGGCCAGCATTTCGTGGAGATTCGGCAGCATGTAGCCGAGCTCGGCCTGCTCCGAGAGTTGGCGCACGCGCTGCATGAGTTCTGGCTGCTGGCTCTGGAGCAGCGGGTGCGATTGCTGGTAGAGATCCAACAGTTCCACGAGGGCCCGCAGGTCGCGCTGCAGCACCGCGACATTGTTGCCGACAAATGAGAGAGGGTTGTTGATCTCGTGGGCGACGCCGGCAACCATCTGCCCCAGCGCCGCGAATTTCTCGGTCTGGCGCATCTGCCCCTGGGCCCGCATCAGCGCCTGGCGGGCTTCGCGCTCGGACCGTGCCGCTTCTTCGAGCAGGCGGTTCTTATCGTGCAGCAGGTGCTCGGCGCGTTTGCGCTCGGTGATGTCGCGCGCGACGGCACAGAGGATTCGGCGTCCGCCCAGATCGATCACCGTTGCGCTGACCTCGACGTCGACCAGCGAGCCGTCTTTGCGCCGGTAGCGGCGTTCGCCGAAGAGACAGGTTGCGCCGGCAAAGGCCTTCTGCAGGCGCGCCTCGACGACGCCCGGGTCGTCGACGATGAAGTCGACGACGCTGCGGCCGGCCATTTCTTCGGCCGAATAACCGAGCAGCGAGCGAAAGGCGCGGTTGGTTTCGAGCACCTGCCTGGTGTCGGCGTCGATGAGGTAAATCCCCTCCGCGGTCTGCTCCACCACGGCGCGGAACCTGCGCTCGCTGTCGCGCAGGGCGGTCTCGATAATCGATCGCTGGGCGTCGGAGCGCTGCAGCAGGGAGAGGTTCCACCAGAGCAGCGCGATCAGGACGACGACGTTGCCGAGCACCACCAGGGCGTTGCCCAATTCCGGGGGAAACAGCTGGGCGCGCTGCGCGAGAAGACGAAGCCAGCCCAGGATTGCCGGCGCCGCGGCGGCGGCGGGAATGAGCCTGCGCGCCAGCAAGCCGGCCGGGGTGTCACCGGTGAGGACCTTCATCAGCCCGAGGTCGGGCCGCGCGAAAAGAATCCCCAGCGCCAGGGCGAGGAAGCAGATGGCGCTGTGGAGGGCCATCGGGATAAACGACCGCACCTCATACAGTGAGGTCAGCTGGTAGGCGTACCCGATGAGGGCCAGCAGCGAGGAGAGCGCCACCGCGAGCGCGAGCCATTGCGAAGGTCTGCGCCCGCGCGGCGTTTCGAAGTCGAGCAGCAGCAGCGCGATGCCGATGAGCAGAAAAGCGGAGGCGGTGTTGGCGCCATCCGATTATCGACCGGCTCTTCGGTGAGCCTGGAAGGGAAGAGCAACTCGTCAACGTGCAGGTCGGCATGAGGAATGTAGGACGCGATCTTCAGCCCGCCGATCAACGCAACGACGGCCGCAAGCAGGAAGATGGCCCAGCGCGCCCCGCGACGTTGGGTTGCGGAGACCGACAGGCACAGCGCCGCTCCGGACGCGATGAAGCCCAACGCGGTCACCGGGTTCATCGCGACGAAGCTCGGCGCCAGCGACTTCAGCACCTTAACGTCGAATTGCCAGCCAAAAAGGACCAGCATCCCGACCGCGATGACGAATGCGCCCGCGCCCGTTGCCGAAGCAGCGAGCCGACGTGGAAGAGATTTACTTCGGGCGGCCTCCATGGCGTTTGCTGAACTGCGCGGCCGCTGCCAGAGCGCTGCGGCTTACGGGTTCGTCACCGGCTTCAGTTCGGCGTTGGCGTGGCGCGGGAGCGTGATGGTGAACGTGGTGCCGCGTCCAAGCTCGCTTTCGACTTCGACGTGGCCGCCGTGCATTTCGATGAAGCGTTTGACTACCGCGAGGCCGAGCCCGATTCCCTGCCGGCCATGCTCGTATTGCCCCGACGAATGCTTGGAGACGTTGAAGCCGGTGAAGAACGGCTCGAAGAGGCGCTGCCGCCACTGGGGATCGATGCCTGCGCCGGTATCGCTGACGCGGATCTGGATGTCGCCATCATTGCCCGGTGCGGCGTGGAGCCCGACGCGTCCGTGGTCGGGCGTGAACTTGATGGCGTTGAGAAGCAGGTGATTGACGCTATCGCGGATTCTTGAAGCGTCGACGTCGGCGACGCCCAGGTTCGCGGGCAAGTCGAGCGCGAGCGTCTGGCCGCGCAATTCGATGAACGGCCGGACGTCGTCGGCGGCTTCGCTGAGCAGCGCGGCCAGGTCCTGCGGGCGGCGCTGGAGCCCGCGATCATAATCGCCGGCAAGGAGCATCGAGATGAGCTGATCGACGAGGTGCTGCAGGCGCTGCGCGGCGTGCTCGATGCGCCCGAGCGAGCCATGCAGGACGGGATCGGCGGGCAGCTTTATGGCGAGCTTGGTGAGGCCGAGCAGGATGGTGAGAGGGGTTCGCAATTCGTGGCTTGCGACCTGGATAAAGGCGGTCTTTAATGCGTTGGCATGCTTTAGCTCTGTGTTAGCCTTCTCGAGCTGTGCGTTCTTCGACTGCAGCTCGTCGGTCAAACGTGTACGGTCCACGAGAAGGTCGTAACGTTCGACCGCCTCGCGAATGATGGTCAGCAACTCGTCGGGGTCCCAGGGCTTGGTGATGTATCGATAAACCTGCCCGGCGTTGATGGCGCCGACGACCGCGGTGAGGTCGGGGTATCCGGTGAAGAGCAGCCGGATCGCTTCCGGATGCTCGCCTCGAACGCGGCTGAGGAACTCGACGCCGCTCATTTCCGGCATGCGCTGGTCGGTCATGACGACGTGTACTTCTTCCTGCTGCAGAATCTGCAGGCCCTCGGCGGCGCGGGTTGCGCCGAGGACGCGATATTCGAGCCGCAGCAGGTCCTGCACGCTCTTGACCACGTCGGGCTCGTCGTCGACGACCAGGATGGTGTGTTTGGTCAAAGGTGAAACCTTTAAGGCCGGCGCGCATCGGTAGATGCGGCAGGGAGCGATTATGCCGGATGCGACGCCGCCCGGCGACGGCAAACCTCCCGCGGCCGGGCTGGTTTGCGAAATTGAGCGGCGAAGGAGCAGTAAGCCCGAAAAGAATTGCCGTGCGTAAGGACTGAGCTGGAGGTATATTAGGCGGTGCGGCGGCCGGGGCCCAGGACACATCGAATCCCGGCTCGTCGTGAAACCGTTGTGACATTTCGTTAAGGGGCAGACATGAAGAAGCGCATTCTCGTCGTCGACGACGAGCCCGATTTCAGTGGCGTGCTTAAGCTTCAGCTGGAGACGCTGGGGTATTACGAAGTGCTGGAAGAGAACGAGCCGGCGCGGGTGATCCAGAGCGGGCGGCAGTTCGACCCGGACCTGATCATCCTGGACATCATGATGCCGGAGGTCGACGGCAGCGAGTTGGCTGCGCGCATCAAGTCAGACCGCGTGCTCTGGGACATTCCCGTCATCTTCCTGACCGCGTTGATCCTCGGCGATGAGGCTCCCAGCGGCTCGTGCAGCCGCGGCGGCCACACATTTCTCCCCAAGTCGATCCCGATGGAGAAGCTGATCGAGTGCATCGAAGGGAAGATCGGGGAGAAGAATGCGGTGAGTGCGGGGGCGCGATGAGGCGAGAGGCGTTTCAAATGTAGTGGTTGGGGGC
This sequence comes from Tepidisphaerales bacterium, assembly GCA_038204465.1. Classification (GTDB taxonomy): domain Bacteria; phylum Planctomycetota; class Phycisphaerae; order Tepidisphaerales; family Tepidisphaeraceae; genus JBBRCX01. The sequence goes on from JBBRCX010000042.1 coordinate 36,152, forward strand.
AAAACGTTGGCGTAAGCGCGATGTCTGGCGGCCGGGACGAGGATTGTGTTGCGGGTGAGAGTGGTGTGAAGCGCTACGCCGCTCACACGGGCGGGACGCCCGTGCCACGGATATATCAGCGCGGGGGGATTCTCTGTTCACGTTCCAGGGTTTGAGAGTTAGGTTCTGACTGCATAGGCACTCACAGGTGACGGTGCGGATGCGGGACTTCTCAGGTCGGCACGAACGGGACTGCGAGGTGGTTCGCCGGGCGTTCACGCTGGTGGAACTGCTTGTGGTGATGGGCGTGATCGGTCTGCTGATGTCGCTGCTGTTGCCGGTGCTGGGCAAGGCGCAGGAATCGGCGCGGCGCACCGCCTGCTTGAGCAACCTGCGGCAGGTGCACCTGACGTATCAGTTTTACGCGCTGGCGAACAAGGACCATGTGCCGCTGGGATATCGGGCGGGGCGCAAGCAGTTCAACAGCATGGTCTATTCGGCGACGTCGGGGAAGTTCTGCCTCTTCGGCATTCTTCACATGACCAACAGCCTGCCGCAGCCGCAGGTTTTTTTCTGCCCGTCGGACGGCGATCCGCGCTCGATGTTCGCTTCGGATGTCAACCCGTGGCCGCCGGGAGTCGACACGACCAAGCACACCTACGCGGGGTATGGCTGCCGGCCGGAAGTCGAATTGCCGGATGAATTCCAGCTCGTTCCCGGCGTGAAGATCCCCCGACTGAGCGACTTCCGCAACAAGGCGATCTTCGCGGACCTGACCGCGCTGCCTGCGCGGCTGAATACCCGTCACAAGACGGGCGTGAACGTTTTGTACGGCGATGGCTCGGCGCGCTGGATCGAGCGGAGTTTTTTCGACGCAGACCTGATGAAGTGCACCGCGATCGTGCCCGCCGCCAATCCATATCAGGATAAGATCTGGGCCGTCTTCGACCGCTTCTGATGACTTGGGTGAGATTTCTTTCGCCCCTGTGCCGCGCTCGCCGAACATGACGACACCTTCGATCCAGCGACCAGACCACTTTCCCGCCCAAGACCCACCCAAGCATGCTTAGATTCCATGACGTCGGCGACTGGGGTTCGGAGGCGATCCAGGTGAGATGGGCGGCGAGTTCGCACGTCGTGCCGCCGGAAGCCGCCGCGCTGATTGAAGAGGCGTGGCGGGAGGCGATGGAGCGCCCGGGCGTGAAACTTTTCGACGGGCCCATGTGCCGCATGGAATCATGGGCGGCGACGCCGGACCGGCTGGAGTTGGTGCTCAGCCTCACGTCTTACAAGTTGTTTCTGGGGACGAACCTGACGCACCCGGAGTTGGCGGAGCAGTTTGGGCGGCAGGTGCTGGCGAACCCGATTGGCGTGAGCCCGGCGCTGGAGAGCGCGGACGGGTACCTGCTGCTGGGGCGGCGCAACTCTTCGCTGGCGTATTATCCGGGGGGGGTGCATCCGTTCGCGGGGGCGCTGGAGCCGCGCGACGGGCTGGATCTGTTCGGCGCGGTGCGGCGTGAGTTGGCGGAGGAGCTCTCTTTTGGCGATGCGGATGTTTCGGAGATTCGCTGCACGGGGATCGTGGAAGACGTGGGGCTGCGGCAGCCGGAGGTGATCTTCCGGGTCCATTCACCGCTGACGCGCGATCAGATTTACGGGCAGGTGAAGCGCGATGAGCACCATGAAGGGTGGGCGATTCCAGCGACTTCCGAAGCGATTGAATCGGCGGTTCGCGATCCTGCGCTGACCCCGGTTGCGGTGGCGGCGCTGGTGCTGTGGGGGCGCGTGCGGCTGGGGGATGAATGGTTCAATTCGCTGCGGATGCGGTAGAGGGCGGGCATGCTTTACCTCTAAGAGGCCGGGGCTTACGTTCGGTGCATGAGTTTGTCACACGACCTGCGGTACGCGATCGAGCTGGCGCGGGGGGCCGGCAAGATTGTCCTCGAGCATTATGGCAAGGTGGAGCGGCTGACGAAGACGCACGCGGCGGCGTCGGAGGAGGCGGTCACGGACGCGGACCGCGCGAGCCAGAGATTCATCGTCGGCGGGTTGCGCAAGCGGTTCCCGGGCGACGGCGTGGTGGGCGAAGAAAACGAGACGGGGTCGGCGATTACGTTCGAATGTCCGGACGCGCAGGGGCGGGTGTGGGTGATCGATCCGATCGACGGCACGAACAATTTCATCGC